>CAYGXT010000155.1:0-7065 GCA_964353695.1 uncultured Myxococcaceae bacterium | reverse complement strand
ACTGATGGCTGCTTCGCTCCCGCCGACGGCTCCACTCCCGTACCCGTGATCTTCTTTCGCCACGACCTGCACTGGCTCGACGCCGAGGGCCGCCGCACGAGCTACGGCCGCGACGGAGAGAACGTGCACGGCCTCGAAGGCCGAGTCGAGATCACGCTCGAAGGCGGCCGTACGGTCGGCATCGAGGGCCGTGGCAACTGGGCGGCCCGTTACGGGCCCTACGGCGGCGGCCAGAACCTGCTCGCGCTACGCACCGACGACGGGCGGGAAGGGATCGGCATCTACGAGATCACCGGTGGCTACCACCATCACTTCTTCCCTTTGCCCCGCGCCCAGGGCTTCCCGCCCGAGGGCTAGCGATCGCCCGGCTGATCGCGCCCCTTACGGGTGGCCGCCGGCCCGAGCACGCGCTCCACGTATTTCTTGACGTACTTGCCGAGCACGTCGGCCTCGAGGTTGACCCGCTCGCCCGGCCGCCGCCGCCCGAGGGTCGTGGCCTCGAGGGTGTGCGGGATGAGCGCTACATCGAAGCCCTGCTCCTCCGCGTGTACCACCGTCAGGGAGACGCCGTCCACCGTCACCGACCCCTTGTCGACCAGCAGCTCGGCGAACTCCCACCCGCAGTCCACGCATAGGCGCACGTCGTCGCCCCTGCGCTCCAAGAACCGCACGCGTCCGGTGGCGTCCACGTGGCCCTGCACCACGTGGCCGTCAAGCCGCTGATCGGCGCGTACGGCGCGCTCGAGGTTGACCGGGGAGCCGGGGCTGAGTTCGCCGAGGTTCGTACACTGGAGGGTCTCGGCGACAGCCTGGAACGTCAGGCACTCGCCCTCGAGGCCCGTCACGGTGAGGCAGGCGCCGTTCACGGCGATGGAGTCGCCGGGCTTCGCGCCTTGCGCCGCAACGCCGGCCTCGATCACCAGATCGGCCCTTTCCTGGCCTCTCTCGATGCGGAGCACCTTGCCGATGACCTCGACGATCCCGGTGAACATCGGGGACAGACCTCCGCTAGCGCGGAAAACGCGTGTCGATCTCGCGCAGCATGGCGTCGCGCACCGCCTCGTAGCGGGCCGGCAGATCGATCGGCGGATTCGGGAGCTCGGGCTCGATGCCCTCGAGCGTCATCGAGTGATACTTCACCTTGAAGTCCACGAACTTGAGTCCATGGGCGGTGGAGATCACCACGACACGGTCTCCCTTCGGGATCGTGCCGCGTTCCACGAGCTTGCGCGTTGCCGCGAGCGCGACGCCCGTATGCGGGCAGTTGAACAGGCCCGTGCGATCGGCGTGGGCGCAGGCCTCCGCGATCTCGGCCTCGCTCGCCTGCTCGACGATGCCGTCGTAGCGCTTCAGGGCGTCGATCGCCTTCTCGATGGAAACGGGGTTTCCGATCTGGATCGCCGAGGCGAGCGTGGGCCGCGCCGCGATGGGCTCGAAGACGCGGAAGTCTTTCTGGTAGGACAGGTAGAGCGGGTTTGCGGCCTGGGCCTGTGCGCATACGATGCGCGGCCGCCGCGAGACGAGGCCGAGCTCCAGCAGCATGTCGAGGCCCTTGGCGAGGGCCGACACGTTGCCGAGGTTCCCGCCCGGGATCACGATCCAGTCGGGCACCTCCCAGTCGAACTGCTGCACGATCTCGATCCCCACGGTCTTCTGGCCTTCGATCCGCAGGCTATTCATGGAGTTCGCCAGATACAGGCCGTCGCGAGACGCCACCTGCTTTACGATCTCCATGCAGCCGTCGAAGTCGGTGTCGAGGGTGAAGACGATGGCGCCGTTTGCCACCGGCTGGATCAGCTGCGCGATGGAGACCTTGCCCCGCGGCAGGAAGATCACGGCCGGGATGCCCGCGGCCGCGGCGTAGGCCGAGAGCGCCGCCGAGGTATCGCCGGTCGAGGCGCAGGCAACGGCCCGGATCTGCTTGCCGCGCGAGATCATCTCCTTGACCTGCGACACGAGCACCGTCATGCCGAGGTCCTTGAAGGAGCCCGTATGCGAGTTGCCGCAGAGCTTGAGCCAGAGATCTTCCACACCGATCTCGCGGCCGTAGCGCTCGGCCCAGAACAGGTTCGAATGGCCCTCGTACATGGAGACGACGTTCTCGGCGTCAATCTCCGGGAGTACCCATTCCTTTTTGCCCCAGACGCCCGAGCCGTAAGGCCAGCTGTTCTTGTGGGCCCGCTGCTCGAAGAGCGCCTTCCACTGCTCCGGCGACGTCTTCCGAAGCTCGTCCATGTCGTGCACGACCTGCAGCAGTCCGCCATCGCGGGCGGTGTAGACGACCTCGTCCAGCGGATAGCGTTCCGTCGGATCGTGCAGGCTTTGGAACCAGGCCCGGTAGCGAGGCTTCTCGCGGCTCGGCATCAGAGATCCTCCTCGATCCGTATCAGGCAGGTCGCTGCCGTCACTTCGGGGAGGGCGTCGATCAGCGAGAGGGATCGGCGAACGGACTCCTCCCGCGCAACGTCGGTCAGCATCACCACGGGCACGGACTCGCCGGCCCGCCCCCTCCCCTTCTGGATCACGGACTCGATGCCGATGCCGTGATCACCGAGCACGCGGGTGATCCGCGCAAGGACTCCCGGGCGGTCGAGGGCCGTGAAGCGCAAGTAGGCCCGCGCCTCGATCTCGCCGAGCGGCACCAGGGGCTTCGGGCGCAGCGCCTCCGGCAGATAGGAGAGCGGCGCCACGCGGCCCGCACGGCCGCGCCGGATCTCTCGCGCGATCTCCATCAAATCCGCCACCACGGCACTGGCCGTGGGCATCTCGCCGGCGCCCGCGCCGTAGAAGAGCGTCGGCCCTACCGCGTCGCCGTGCACCGCAATCGCGTTCATGGCTCCGTCCACCTTCGCCAGCAGGCTCGTGTCGGGAATCATGGTGGGATGGACGCGCGCCTCGATCCGTTCTGTACCGTCCTTCTCGACCCGCGACTTGGCGATGCCGAGCAGCTTGATGCGGTAGCCGAACTCGGCGGCGCTCTCGAACTCGAGCGGGCTGATGCCGCGGATCCCTTCCGTCGGCACCTCCTTGGAGGTGAGCTCCGCGCCGAAGGCCATCGAGGCCAGCAAGGTGAGCTTGTGCGCGGCATCGATTCCGTCCACGTCGAAGCTCGGATCGAGCTCGGCGTAGCCCAGGTCCTGCGCGCGCTTCAGCACCGTCTCGAACGCTGCGCCGGTCTTCTCCATCTCCGTCAGGATGAAATTGGTGGTGCCATTGATGATGCCGTGCAGCGAGAGGATGCGGTTCGCAGCGAGCCCCTCGCGCAGGGCCCGCAGGATCGGAATGCCGCCACCGACGCTGGCTTCGAACGCGACGTCCACGCCCTTGCGCGCTGCCACGTCGAAGATCTCCTTGCCGTGGAGCGCGAGCAGCGCCTTGTTGGCGGTGACGACGTGCTTGCCGTTCTCGATCGCCTTCAACAGCAAGCGGCGGGCCGCGCCGTAGCCGCCGATCAGCTCCACGACGATGTCCACGCCGGGATCTTCGACCAGGCCATCGGAGTCTGCGTCGAATCGGATGCCCGAGAGGTCGACACCACGGTCACGCGCCGTATCGAGGTCGGCGATCCGCAGCATCCGGAGCGGGAAGCCGAGCCGCTCGCGCATCACGTCGTAGTTTCGCTGCAGCAGCTTCACGACACCCGTCCCGATGGTGCCGAAGCCGACGAGACCAACGCCGATCGGCGCGCCGCCCGCCGGGGCCGGAGTCACGGCGCCGACTCGCGCAGGAAGCGGCGGACGCCGCGCACGGCTTGACGGATCCGGTGCCGGTTCTCGACCAGCGCAAAGCGCACGAAACCCTCTCCGCCCTCGCCAAAGCCGATTCCCGGAGAGACCGCCACCTGCGCATGCTTCAGCAGCTGCCTCGAGAACTCGAGAGAGCCCATGGCGCGGAAGGCCTCGGGCAGCGGCGCCCAGACGAACATCGTCGCCAGCGGCTTCTCGATCTTCCACTGCCCTTCGCCCGGCTGCGCCAGGCCGTCGATCAGCGCGTCACGCCGCAGGCGATACTCGTCGCAGGCCTCCTGCACGCAATCTTGTGGCCCCCGCAGCGCTACGATCGCGCCGATCTGGATCGGCTGGGCGATGCCATAGTCGAGGTAGCTCTTGATGCGCGTCAGGGCCTGCACCATGTCGCGGTTGCCGGCTGCAAAGCCCACGCGCCAGCCCGCCATGGAGTGACTCTTCGAGAGCGAGCCGAACTCGATGGCCACGTCGCGCGCCCCCGGCACCTCGAGGATGCTCGGCGCCTTGTAGCCATCGAAGCAGATCTCGGCGTAGGCGAAGTCGTGCACGACCATCAGGTCGTTCTCCTTCGCGAACTCGATCACGCGCTCGAAGAATGCGTGGTCCACGACCTGCGTGGTGGGATTCGCCGGGAAGGAGAGCATCAGCAGCTTCGGCTTCGGCCAGGTGTGCTGCATCGCATACTCGAGGTTCGCGAAGAAATCGGAGTCCGCATTGAGAGGAACCTTGCGCAGATCGCCACCGGCGATGATGACCGCGTACTGGTGGATCGGATAGGCGGGATCCGGGCAGAGCACGACGTCGCCGGGCCCAATGGCCATCAGCACGAAGTGCGACAGACCTTCCTTGGCCCCGATCACCGCAATCGCTTCGCTCTCGGGATCGAGCTCGACTCCGTACCGGCGGCGGTACCACTCCGTGATGGCGGCGCGCAGGTTCGGCAGACCCTTCGAGGCCGAGTAGCGGTGGTTGCGCGGGTTGCGCGCCGCCTCGCAGATCTTCTCCACCACGTGGGGAGGCGTGGGAAGGTCCGGATTGCCCATCCCGAGGTCGATGATGTCCTCGCCGGCCTTGCGTGCCGAGGCCATCAGGGACGTGACCTGGGCAAAAATATACGGCGGCAGACGATTCAGCTTGTTGAAATCGTGTCGAATCGGGCCAGACATTGCTCGCCACTCTCGCTCGGGGGGTGGGAAGACCGCAATCAGCCGAGAATATTGGAGAAATCAGCTCTCGGCAAGCGAATCGGGAGCCGCGCCGCGCGCACGCCGCACGAAGTAGCGATAGGCCGGGATCCCGCTTGCGATCACGGCCAGGCAGATCCCGCTCTCGCGCGGGTTTCCGAACAGCATCACGCCGGCGATGCAGGCGTTGGCGACCAGATACAGCGCGGGAAGCCACGGGTAGCCCCAGGCGCGGTAGGGGCGCGGACGCGACGGCTGCCGCCGGCGCAGGGCATACAGCGCCACGGTGTCGGCCATGGTGGCGAGTACGATGGCAAACGTCGTGAAGTCGAGGATCTTCGGAAAGCTCTGCAGCAGCAGCAGCAGCGCGATCGCTGCCCCGCCCTGCACCAGGATCGCGATGTGCGGCGTCCGATAGATTTCGTGCACACGATCGACCCCGCCGAAGAATCGCCCGTCAATCGCCATGGCATACGCGATGCGCGGCCCCACCAGCACGGTGGCGTTCAGCGTGCCGAGGATCGAGGCCGCGACGAAGAGTGCGAGGATCGCTCCGCTCCCGCTGCCGAAGAGCGCACGTGCAGCCGCTTCGCCGACGTTCCCGACGCCGCGCATGGACTCTACCGGGAGCGCGTAGAGGTAGGCGAGGTTCACCGCCAGATAGACCACGATGCAGAGCGCGAGGCCAAGGAAGAGCGAGCGCGGGACGTTGCGCTGCGGATCGTGGATCTCGCTCGCGACGTAGACCGTGGAGTTCCAGCCGAGGTAGCTGAAGAGCACGGGCGAAAGAGCGAGCCCGAAGCCCAGCAGCGGGAAGGCCGGCGCATCGGAGGGCCGGAGCGTGAAGTTCGAGAAGCTGCCCTGTCCGAGGGCGGGGGCAAGGACCACGAAGGCGACGAGCGCCGCGAGCTTGAGACCCGTGGTCACGTTATTGAAGCGCGCGCTCGCACGCACGCCCACGTAGTTCAGGGCCGAGACCACCCCGGTGATGGCCACGGCGATGCCGAGCTTCATCCCGGCACCGAGAGGCACGAAGGCCGTCACCGCGTCTGCGAAGCCTGCCGCCAGCGTCGCGACGGTCCCCGTGAAGATCGCGAGGAAGGAGAGCCAGCCCATGAGGAAGCCGGCGCCGGGATGAAACGCCTCGCGCAGATAGACGTAGTCGCCGCCCGCGTGGGGATACATCGCGCCCAGCTCGGCGTTGGCCAGCGCGCCCGCCAGGGAGAGCAGGCCGCCCACGATCCAGGCGGCCAGGATCCAGGACGGATCGGGGATCCTCGCGGCGATGCTGCCCGGGGTCAGGAAGATGCCGGAGCCGATCACGGACGCGACGCAGAGAAGCGTCGCATCCGTGAGGGAGAGCTCGCGGCGCAGCCGGTCGCGCGGATGGCGGTCGGGCGCGGCCTCGCTCACGCGCTCCTCCGTCCGGCGCCTCCGGCTAGTAGCGGAGGAAGGGGATCAGCAGCAGCGCGACGATGTTGATCAGCTTGAGCATCGGATTGATGGCCGGTCCGGCCGTGTCCTTGTAGGGGTCGCCGACCGTATCTCCCGTCACGGCTGCCTTGTGCGTCTCCGAGCCCTTGCCGCCGTGAGCTCCCGTCTCGATGTACTTCTTGGCGTTGTCCCAGGCCGCGCCGCCGGTCGTCATCGAGATCGCCACGCAAAGACCAGAGACGATCGATCCAATCAGGAGTCCGCCCAGGGCCTGCGCACCAAGAGCGAGCCCGACCACGACCGGGATCAAAGCGGGGATCAGCGCCGGTGCGATCATCAAGCGCAGCGCCTCGGCCGTCACGATGTCGACGCAGGTCTTGTAGTCCGCGGGAGCCTTGCCCTGCATCAGGCCCGGAATCTCACGGAACTGGCGCCTGACCTCTTCGACGACCTTGCCGGCCGCGCGACCCACTGCCTCCATCGCCAGCGAGGCGAAGACGAACGGAATCATGGCGCCCATGAAGAGGCCGGCCAGCACGGTCGTGTTGCTGAGGTCGAAGGTGATGCCCTGGAAAGCCTCTCCTCCCAGAGTCCGGAGGTCGCTGATGAAGGTCGCGAAGAGCACCACGGCCGCGAGGCCCGCCGAGGCGATGGCGTAGCCCTTGGTGACGGCCTTGGTGGTATTGCCGACTGCATCGAGG
>CAYGXT010000154.1:0-7067 GCA_964353695.1 uncultured Myxococcaceae bacterium | reverse complement strand
GCGTTCTCGAGCGCAAGACGAAGGAGACCGAGATCCGGGTGGGGCTCGATCTCGATGGTCGCGGCGTGTACGAGATCTCGACCGGAATTTCCTTCTTCGATCACATGCTCGAGTCGTTCACGAAACACGCTCTGTTCGACCTCCAGCTCACGGCGAAGGGCGACCTCGCCGTCGACCTGCACCACACCGTCGAGGACGTCGGCATCGCACTCGGTCAGGCCTTCCGCGCTGCGCTCGGCTCGGCCGAGAGCATCCGCCGCTACGGGAGCTGCACGCTTCCCATGGCGGAGTCGAAGGTCGAAGTGTCGGTGGACGTATCGAACCGACCCTACCTGGTGTATCGCGTCGAGCTCGTCAACGACCGCATAGGCGGCTTCGACGCCTCGCTGGTGGAGGACTTCCTCTACGCCTTCTCGCAGCATGCTGGCGTCGATCTCCACGTGGAGCTGCGTTACGGCAAGAGCCCGCACCACGTGGTGGAGGCGATCTTCAAGGGCATGGCCCGCGCGCTGCGCGCAGCCGTCGAGCTCGATCCGCGCGTGGAGGGGCTGCCTTCTGTGAAGGGCAAGCTGTGAAGGCGAGCCGCTGACCGTACAGCCCAGCATCGCGGTCATCGACTACGGCTCCGGCAACCTGCGGAGCGTGGCGAAGGCGCTCGCGCGTTCGGGCCTGCGGCCCGATGTGACGGGGGATCCGGCGCAGGTACGCCGAGCGGATGGCGTCGTGCTGCCGGGCGTCGGCGCCTTCGCGGACTGTGTCGCGCACCTGCGGGCCAAAGGCCTCGATGACGCCGTACGCGCTGCCCTCGACGCTGGCAGGCCCTACCTCGGCCTTTGCCTCGGGCTCCAGCTCCTCTTCGAGGAGAGCGAGGAGCACGGAAGGACGCAGGGTCTCGGGCTGCTGCGGGGCCGCGTGGAGCGCTTTCCCGAGGTCGGGCCGGACGGCAGGCGCCTGCTCGTCCCGCACATCGGCTGGAACGACGTGCGCTTTTCGGGGAACCATCCCATGCTCGCCGGGCTCCCGGCCGAGGATCAATATTACTTCGTGCACGCCTACCGCGCGGTTCCGAAGGAGGGGAGCGTCGTGGTGGGAGTGACCGACTACGGCGGCGCCTTCGCGGCGGCCGTCGCGACGGAGAGGATATTCGCCGTGCAATTTCATCCCGAGAAGAGCCAAGCCGCAGGCAAGCGCCTGCTCGACGCGTACGCCGCATGGGTGAGCTCATGCCGCGGCTAGCTCGCCCGCTGCTGATCGCGGCCTGCGCGCTCCTGCTCGCCGGCTGCGCGCATGTCGTGAAGACGCAGGCCTTTCCCGGGCTCGAGCAGGCCCAGTCGGGCGCCTCGGCCGTGGCCATTGCGCCCTTCGATGCTCGGGGACGCGGCGGCGTGCCGGCGACGGAAGGCCCGGAGGCCGAGGGCGCGCCCGTGGTGGCGCGACAGGTGGCCGAGGCCATCGCCGCCCGCGGCGTGAAGGTGATCCCGCCGGAGGACGTGGCTCGCGCCCTGCAGAGCGCCGGCGTGCCGGCGGACGCGAAGACGGACCAGATCGCCGCCGTGGTGCAGCAGAAGTTTGGCGCCAACCTGCTGCTGATAGGGCAGGTCTCACGCTACCGCGACCGCAGGGGCGAGAACCTGGGCGCGGCATCACCGGCCAGTGTCGGCTTCAGCGTTACGCTCTACCAGGCCCCGGCCGCCACTCGGCTCTGGAGCGCAAGCTTCGATGAGACTCAGGCCCCGATCTCCTCGAATCTCTTCAACCTGGGACGCTACCCCGGCGGCGGCACGCGCTGGCTCACGGCCGACGAGCTCTCGAAGTGGGGAGCGGACGGGGTCGCGAACGCCTTCCCCGTCTCCGCGAAGTAGTTGCCCCCGTTCGAGCTGATTCCCGCGATCGACCTGTTGGGGGGCCGCTGCGTCCGCCTCGCGCAGGGACGCTACGACGAGGCCACCCTCTACGGCGATGATCCCGCGGAGGTGGCGACGCGCTTTTGTGCGCACGCGCTGCGGCGGCTCCACGTCGTGGACCTCGATGGCGCGAAGGCCGGGCGCCCCGTGAACCGCGGCGCCATCGCCGCGATCGTCGCGGCGGCAAAGGGCGTGCCCGTGCAGCTCGGCGGCGGTCTTCGCACGGCCGCCGCCATTGAGGAGAGCCTGGCGTTGGGTGTGCAGCGGGTGATCCTCGGCACCGCGGCGCTGCGCGCGCCCGACCTGGTGCGCGACTGTGCGCAGCGCTTCCCGGGGCGAATCGCAGTCGGGATCGACGCGCGCGACGGCCGCGTCGCCGCCGAGGGCTGGACCGAGGCCAGCGACGTGGACGTCGGCGAGCTCGCGCGCCGCTTCGAAGACGCGGGCGTGGCGGCCATCGTCCACACCGACATCGTTCGCGATGGCATGCTGCAGGGCCCAAACCTCGAAGCGAGCGCAGCCCTCGCGGCGCTGGTATCGATCCCCGTGATCGTCTCGGGCGGAGTCGCCTCCCTCGAAGACATACGCCGTACCGTGTTGCTGGCCGCACGCGGCGTGGCCGGCGTCATCGTCGGCCGCGCGCTCTACACGGGTGCGGTGGATCTCGCTGCGGCGCTGGAGGCCGTCTCTTGCTGCTGAAGCGCATCATCCCCTGCCTCGACGTCGACCGCGGCCGGGTCGTGAAGGGTGTGAAGTACATCGATCACGTGGACGCCGGCGATCCCGTGGAGGTCGCCGCGATGTACGACGCGCAGGAGGCGGACGAGATCACTTTTCTCGACATCACGGCCAGCCACGAGGGCCGCCGCACTCTCTTCGACGTCGTCTCGCGCACGGCCGAGCGCGTCTTCATGCCGCTCACCGTGGGCGGCGGCGTTCGCACGCTCGACGACATTCGCGATCTGCTCAATGCCGGGGCCGACAAGGTCTCGATCATGACCGCGGCGGTGGAGAACCCCGACCTCGTCTCCGATGCGGCCGTCAAGATCGGGAGCGCCAACCTCGTGGTGGCGATCGACGCCCAGGCCACCGAGCCCGGCAGGCGCTGGGAGGTCTGTACCCACGGCGGCCGCCGCCCTACCGGGATCGACGCCGTCGAATGGGCGCGCCAGATGGCCGGGAGGGGAGCCGGGGAGATCCTGCTCACCAGCATGGACCGCGACGGCACCCGCGCCGGCTACGACCTCGCCTTCGTTCGTGCCGTGGCGGATGCCGTGGCGATTCCAGTGATCGCCTCGGGCGGCGGCGGCAGCGCCGAGGATCTGGCCGCGGCCCTGGACGATGGCCCCAACGGGGGACATGCCCAGGCGGCCCTCGCCGCCTCCATCTTCCATTTCAAGCAGACGACCGTAGGCCAGGTGAAGCGGCGCCTGCTCGAGCTCGGAATCCCCGTGCGCCGGCCGTCAGTTGAAGCGGCTGGTTGCCTGCGCTAGCGTCCGCGAGCCCGAGGTGTAAAGGCGCAAGTTACCGGTTTTGCGGCCGATTCGAGCCCAGTCCGAGACCAATTTGAGCTCAGTTCGCGATCCGTCCGAGGCCGATTCGCGACCGATTTTGGCAGAATTTCCGCAGGACCGCGCGACATTTGAGGCGCTTGGAAACCACTTACTCCGGGGGGCGCAAGAGGCCCCCCTGCCGTCGTAGGAGCCAGTTGTACGCATGCCGATGATCAAGGTGAAGGACAACGAGCCTTTCGAGATTGCCATGAAGCGCTTCAAGAAGCAGTGCGAGAAGGCCGGGGTTCTCACCGAGCTGCGGCGCCGCGAGTTCTACGACAAGCCGAGCGTGCGCCGGAAGAAGAAGGCCGCCGCGGCACGTAAGCGGGCGCTCAAGAAGCTGAAGCGAATGGCGCGCTGACCCGGGGGGAGCTGAGTTGGCCCGTATCCCTGAGACGACCATCCACGAGATCAGGGAACGGATCGACATCGTCGATCTGATTGGCCGCTACCTCAGCTTGAAACCCTCCGGCCGGAACTTCGTTGGCCTCTGCCCCTTCCACAACGAGAAGACACCGAGCTTCAACGTCAACCGCGAGCGCCAGATCTGGCACTGCTTTGGTTGTGGTGAGGGTGGCCACGTCTTCGCCTTCCTGATGCGTCATGAGAACCTCACGTTCCCCGAAACCGTGCGCCAGCTCGGCCGGGAATGCGGGGTCGAGATCAAGGACGAGGAGGCCGGCGAGCACGGTGGCGTCGAGGATCTGATCCTTGCCAACGAGGCCGCGCAGGAGCTGTACCGCAAGGCGCTGGCGTCGCCCGAAGGCGAGGCCGCCCGCGCCTACCTCGAGGAGCGCGGTCTGGACGCGGCCACGCTCGAGCGCTTCGGTGTTGGCCTTGCACCGGACCGCTGGGATGCCGTCGCCCATGTACTGCTTGCCCGCCAGATCTCGCTCGAGATCGGCGAGCGGGCGGGACTGCTGGCGCCTCGCAAGGACGGCGGCGCCTATGATCGCCTGCGCGGCCGCGTGACCTTTCCGATCCAGGACGTGCGCGGCCGCATCATCGGCTTCGGCGGGCGTGCCCTTGCGCCCGATCAGGAGCCCAAATATCTGAATACGCCCGAGACCCCGCTCTTCCGCAAGCGCGAGGCCTTCTTCGGCTTCCCCATGGCGCTCGAGCCCATGCGTCGCACGGGCCGCGCCGTGGTCGTGGAGGGCTACTTCGACCTCGTTGCGCTCCACCGAGCCGGCGTGGCCGAGACCGTCGCCACCTGCGGCACTGCGCTCACGCCGGAGCACGTGAAGAACCTGCGTCGCCGCGCACGCGAGGTCGTGCTGCTTTTCGACGGCGACGCCGCCGGCGAGAAGGCCGTGACGCGAGCGCTCGAGGTGCTGTTGCCCGAGGGCCTGCGCGTGCGTGCCGCCGTACTCCCGGCGGGCGACGATCCCGACACCTATCTCGAGCGCGAAGGCGCGGTGGCACTGAAGGCCCTGGTGGACGGAGCACCGCCTGCGTTCGAGAGCGTGATGCGACGCGCTGCCGCGGGCGGCATCGCCACTGCCTGGGAGAAAGCGGACGCCATCGGTGCCGTGGCGCCGCTTCTGGCCCTCGTGACCGATCCGGTAGAGCGCGGCGAGTGGGCCCGAAGGCTGGCACTCGCGACCTACACCGATCCCTACGTCGTCGAGCAGGCGCTCCGGCTCGCGAAGAACGGCCAGAGCATCGCGGCGACACCCGAGCTGCTCACCTCCTCGGCGCCCCGCAGGCAGGGCCCCGAAGACCGCTTCGCGCGGGACATCGCGCGTGCGCTCCTCCGCCATCCCAGCCTCGCGGAGCACGTCGTCGAGAGCGAGGTGCTGTCGCTCGTGCCGGCCGGTACCTGGCGAGACGTGATCGCACAGCTCTTCGAGTCCGCGAGGGCCGGCCTGCCCGTGGATCCCGGCCTGATCGACGATCGCCTCGATCGCAATGCGGCTGCCATCCTGCGTGAGCTGGCAGTGGACGGCGCACCCGGACGCGATGCGGAAGAAGAGCTTCGCGTACTGGAGCAGACGCTCGCGCATCTCGGCAAGCGCCGCCTGCTCGATGGGATGCGCGAGACCACGTTGCGCTTCCGGCAGGCGCCCGACATCGACGCTACCGCCCTGCTCGCCGCGAAGCAGCGCGAGCTGGATGCGAAGCGCGCAGCCTCGTCAGGAACCGTCGGCCTTCCCCCAGATGGGAGGCGGTGAAGCCGTAGCCGTAGAGCAGAAGGAAGCAGAAGGAGATGCGATGCCCCCCACCGCGCCCAAGATTACGACTCCGTCCCGGCTGTCGCGGCCGTCCGTGCCGTCCCGGCTGACGGAGGCTTGCCAGTCGCCGCTCCCGTTGGGAGAGGCAGTGTTGGCGGCGGCCGTGTTGGACGAGACCGCCTCGACTGAACTGAAGCCGAAGGGCGCCCTCCTTCTCGACGGGCGCAGCCCTGAAGCGCTGCTGGCGCTCGGCGGTGTGCAGAAGCTGCTCGAGATCGGGCGCCAGAAGGGCTTTCTCACCCTCGACGAGCTGAACGCGAGCCTTCCGGGCCCCGTGCTCTCGTCGGAGAGACTCGACGTCGTGATCGCGCTGCTCGCTGAGTACGAGATCGTCGTGGTCGAGACCGAGCGCCTCGGTCAGGCGCGGGTTGCGGCGGGGGCACGCGCCGAAGCCGCACGGGACGAGGATCCCGGGCACACCAACGACCCCGTGCGGGTGTACCTGCGCGAGATGGGCCAGGTGTCGCTGCTGACGCGCGAGGGCGAGGTCGAGATCGCCAAGCGTATCGAGGCAGGCGAGGAGGACCAGGTGCTCGCCATCCTCGGCACGTCTTTCGGCCTACAGGCTGTGCTGCGACTTGGCGAGCGGCTGCGCAAGGGCAAGCTCGAGTTGCGGCACATGGCAGATGGCATCGACGACGAGAGCCCCACGGCCATCACCCCCGAGGAGGCGCGCAAGGGCATCCTGCACGCCATGGCGCGTGCTCGGCGCATCGAGGCCGAGATTGCGATGCGCATGACGACCCTCGCCGACCCCCGCCTTGGCGAGGAGACGCGCGAGCGGTTACGGGGCGAGGTCCGCGAACGCTACCGAGACGTCGTCCAGGTGTTGCGCGAGGCTCGCTTCGCCCACGGCCGCGTGCAGGAGATCACCGAGAGCTTGCGTGCGATCGGCACCAGCCTCGATCGCATTGCCGCCGATGCGCGCCAGGTCGTGGCGCCGTTCGACGTCGGTATGGACGAGTTCCGCGAACTCGCGACCTTCGCCGCGCGCATCGCCACCAAGCGTGGCCGCGAGGCGCTAGTGCGCCTCGGCGACGACGCCGGGCGCGTACGCGCGGGTGTCTCGCAACTCGCTGGCATTGACGAGGAAGCGGGCAAGCTGATGGCCGAGGCCCGCATGACCGCGGGCGAGATCAAAACCTCTCTCGACCGGCATGCCGAGGCCAGTGAGCGTACGCACCGCGCAAAGTGCGAATTGATCGAGGCGAACCTCCGGCTGGTCGTGTCGATCGCCAAGAAGTACACCAACCGCGGCCTCTTATTCCTCGACCTGATCCAGGAAGGCAACATTGGTCTGATGAAGGCCGTCGACAAATTCGAGTACCAGCGCGGTTACAAGTTTTCGACCTACGCCACCTGGTGGATCCGCCAGG
>CAYGXT010000153.1:0-7069 GCA_964353695.1 uncultured Myxococcaceae bacterium | reverse complement strand
CCTTCGCCAGAAGCTGCACGATCCCGCTGCGCAGCTTCTGGCGAAGGTCGTCCACCATGCCACGCAGGTCTGCTCCGTCCGCGCCGTCGGTGCGGGCCGCCAGCACCCGGACACCGGCCACGTCTCGCGCCTGTGAGACGAGATCTCCCGAGGCGGCGCCTCGGCGCTCGGCCCGGAGCTTCTCGAGCTCCTTCTCGAGAGCCCGGTTCGCTTCGAGCAGCTTCTCGAGCCGGGCAGGCGCCTCGCCGACCGGCGACTTCAGCAATGCGGCCACACGCTCGAGGGTCCGCTCCTGCTGCCGCAGATGCAGCAACGCCCCTGCCCCCGTGAGGGCCTCGATGCGGCGTACGCCCGAGGCGATACCGGTCTCGCCCAAGACCTTGAGCAGCCCGATGTCGCCGCTGGCACGAGCGTGGACCCCACCGCAGAGCTCGGTAGAGAAATCGCCAAAGCTGATCACGCGCACCTCGTCGCCGTACTTCTCCTCGAAGATCGCGATGGCTCCCTCGGCGATGGCCTGCTTGTAGGGGAGCACGCGGATGCGCGCAGGCGCGTTGCTCTCGATCCACTGGTTGGCGAGGTCCTCGATGCGCTCGATCTCCTGCTCGCTGAGCGGCGAGTCGTGGGTGAAGTCGAAGCGCAGCCTCTCGTTTGAGACCAGCGAGCCCTTCTGCATGGCCTGGGGCCCGAGCACGCGACGCAGCGCGGCGTGCAGCAGGTGCGTGCCCGAGTGGTTGCGAACCGTGGCCGCGCGCGCCTCGGCGTCCACCTGGAGCTTCGCTCCCTCGCCCACGCGCACCTCCCCCTCGACGACCCGGCCGCGATGGACGATCAGCCCCTCGACCGGCCGCTGCGTGTCCTCGACGGCGATGCAGCCGCCGGCCGTGCGGATCTCGCCGCGGTCTCCGACCTGTCCGCCGCTCTCGGCGTAGAAGGGCGTCTCTTCGGTCACGACCTCGACGGCATCCCCTTTGCGGGCCGATTCGACCTCTGCGCCGTCCTTCACGATCGCCCGTAGTGGATTCTCCAGCGCGAGGGATTCGTAGCCGAGAAAGCGAGTGCTGTGGACGCTCGCGAGGCGCCCATAAATCTCGCCGACGGCCTTCTCCCCGCTCCCCTTCCAAGCTGCACGCGCGCGCCCACGCTGCTCGCCCATGGCGGCGTCGAAACCGGCCTGGTCGACCGTGAGGCCGTGACCGCGCAGGATGTCTTCGGTGAGGTCGAGCGGAAAGCCAAAAGTATCGTAAAGCTTGAAGACGACCTCGCCCGAGAGCGTGCCGGCACGCCGCGCCCGAACCTCGCGGATTTCTTCCTCCAGCAGCGCTAGGCCCTTCGAGAGCGTCTCGAGGAAGCGCTCCTCTTCGCGCGCGATCCGGTCCGCGATGTAGGCGCGCCGCTCCACCAGGTCCGGGTACGCGTCTCCCATCTCGTCGATCACGGCGTCGGCAACGCCGTACAAGAACGGGCGCTCGACGCCCAGCAGCACGCCGTGCCGCGCTGCCCGCCGCAAGATCCGGCGCAGCACGTATCCGCGGCCCTCATTCGAGGGCAGGACGCCTTCGCCGACGAGAAAGGTGATGGCGCGCGCGTGGTCTGCCACGACGCGCAGCGAGACGTCCTTCTCCGGATCGCTGCCGAGGGCAACGCCGGAGAGCTCCTGCGCCCGTGCCAGGATGCCGCGGAAGAGATCCGTCTCGTAGTTCGAGCCGACGCCCTGGACCACGGCGGCGAGCCGCTCGAGGCCGGCGCCCGTATCGATGGAGGGTTTCGGCAGCGGCGTCATCTTGCCGGACGCATCCCGATTGAACTGCATGAAGACGAGGTTCCAGAACTCGAGGTAGCGGCCGCAGTCGCAGGAGGGGTTGCAGTCGGCATTCGTGCAGTGCGGCTTCTTGCCGTAGTCGACGTAGATCTCGGAGCAGGGGCCGCAGGGCCCGGTTTCGCCCATGGCCCAGAAGTTGTCGTCCTCGCCCAGGTGGAAGACGCGCTCGGCCGGCAGCCCGATGCCGTCGCGCCAGATGCGGTGCGCGTCCTCGTCGTCCCGGAAGACAGTGACGACCAGACGCTCGGGCGAGAGAGCGAGGGGGCCGGTCACCAGCTCCCAGGCGTACTCGATGGCCTGCTGCTTGAAGTAGTCGCCGAAGGAGAAGTTTCCGAGCATCTCGAAGAAGGTGTGGTGCCGGGGCGTGCGGCCGACGTTCTCGAGGTCGTTGTGCTTCCCCGAAACGCGCATGCACTTCTGCGAGGTGGTGGCGCGTACGTAGCCCCGCTTCTCCTCCCCGAGGAAGAGGCGCTTGAACTGCACCATGCCCGCATTGGCAAAGAGCAGGGTCGGGTCTCCCTCGGGCACCAGCGGGCCGCTCGGGAGCAAGCGGTGTCCGCGCTGCTCGAAGAAGCGCAGGAAGGTTTGGCGGATCTCGTGTCCCGCCATCGGCGCCTTGGGCATTCGTCTCCCCGGGATTCGGTTCAGCTCTCGACTATAGGAAAGCAGCCAGGGAGCGGCGACGTGCAGCCAGGCACGCGCTCCCCTATGCGCGCATCTTTCCGGCCCTCGCGATCGGATGCAGCGAGGCCTCGGCGCTCGGCCGCGACGACATACGCGCGAACCAGGCCGTGAGGTGCCGATTCTTCGGGTCGAGGGGCTGACCGACCCCCGCAGCGAAGTCGAGGAATGCGTAGAGCACGATGTCGGCCAGTGAGAGGCGGCTGCCCGCGACGAAGTCGCGGCCCGCCATCAGACCCTCCAGCTTCTCGAGCCCCTCGCGCGCCAGCGCCTTCAGATCGTCCGCCGCCTGCGGCATGGTTCGCATCCGACCCTTGAACATCGCGAGCCCTTCGCCGTAGCGGAAGCCGGCCGTGAGCGGCTCGGTGATCCAGAGCTCTACACGGCGCGTCCACATGCGCGTATTTGCACGCTCGGCCGGCGTCGCGCCGATCAGAGCCGGAGTCGGGTGCAGCTCCTCCAGGTACTCGCAGATGGCGACGGTCTCGGCAAGGAACGTACCGTCGTCGAGCTCGAGGGAGGGCACCTGACCGCCCGGATTTCTGTCGGTGTAGGGAGGGCGCCGGTTCTCGCCGCCCATCAGGTCGAGCTGCACCTTCGGCAGCTCGATGCCCTTCTCGGCCAGGAAGATTCGGACCAGCCGGGGATTCGGGCCGAGCGAGTCGTAGAACTTCACCTCTTCTCCTTTGGATTCGCAGCCGGATTCATTGCGTCTTCGGCGGCATACACTTCTGAGGATCGCCGATGCAGGTCGAGCCGTCCATGCTCTCCAGCTTGCACTGGGCCATGACCGATTCGAAGGTCTGCTCCCGCGTGCACGCAGAGAATCCTCATGGAGTCTCCCGTCTGGGGAGCGGCGTGCGGGCTCGCCCGCACGCCGCTCGGTGGGCCAGGGGATCAGGCAGCAAACGAGTCGCCCTTCTTCCAGTCGACCGGGCAAAGGCCCCCGCTCTGCAACGCCTGCACCGTGCGGAGCACCTCCGACGGGCTGCGCCCCGCCGAGAGGTCGTTGATTCCAATGGAGCGGATGATGCCCTTGTCGTCCACGACCACGGTCGCGCGGAAGGCGATGCCCTCTTCCTCCTTGAGGACGCCAAAGGCACGGCTCACCGCATGATTCGTGTCGGCGAGAACGGGGTGCGTGATCTCCTGCGAGAAGATCTTGCGATCCGAGAACCACGCCTTGTGGCTGAAGAACGAATCCGTACTCGCTCCGATCACCTCGATCTTGTCCCCCTTGAACTCGGCGAGCTTCTCCTGGAAGCCGCGGATCTCTGTCGGGCAGATGAAGGTGAAGTCGAGCGGATACCAGTAGAGTACGTGCCACTTCCCGGCGTAGTCCGAGCTGCTGACCTTCTTCTTCTCGCCCTTGACGTACGCCTCGGCACTCCAGGCCGGCTCCTTCTGTCCGATCATGCTCATGCGGAATTCCTCCTGATTCTGTTCCGGAGGCGGGGGCCTCCGTTCGATGGACGCGCGATTCTAGCCCGCGGACGGCGTGCGGCCCCCCGGCCCGGTTGACGGCGAGACTCTTGCCCGCTTCCGTCTGTCAGGGGGGTATGCCATGCGAAAGCATCTGAACAAGATCGTCGTCCTGATCGTCGCGATCATCTTTGCGAGCTGGTTCGTGCTCTGGCCCGACGAAGAGGAGCCTTTGGCCCCGCCGCCGCCGGATGCCGCAAGGCCGGCCCCGTAACCGTTCTACTGCAGGGTCTCGTCCGGGTAGACGGCACCCACGCCTTCCGTCTCGGGATAGCGGGAGTACGGCACGGTAATGCCCAGCGTGGCGTCCACCGTGGCGGGCGTCGCCGGCAGCACATATTTGAGCCAGGGCGGGTCTTTGGCGAGCGGATTCTCCCCGGCGTAGAGCGCGTCTCCGCGGCCGAAGACGTCGACCTCCTTTGGCAGGTCCACACCCTCGAACGGGAAGAGTACGAGGCCGGGCAGCAGCAGCACGGCGCCGCTCGCGGTACGGACCGCGCCCCAGGCCACCTGGAGGACCGTGAGGCCGACGCTGCCGAGCACGCCATAGGCGACTGGCCCCACGGGCTCGAGCCCGACCTCATTGGCGTTGTGGACCATCGTCCGCCCGGCGACCACCGGCGCGGTGATCACGTCCACCGGCCCCCCCAGCAGATTGGCGAGCGCCATCCTCAGCGTATCGGGAGAGGCGGGCGCCACGCCCGGGGCCAGCGCCAGCGCCAGCAGCACGACGAACGAGCGCGAGAACACTGCGATGCACCTGGCCACGCGAACCCCCTTCTCCGGCGTCGATCGCCACCCGGAGCCTACCGAAGACGCCGCAACTCGCCCTTCCCGGCGCTTGGCGCTGCGGCATCCTGTCGCCGTCGCGGTCGGAGCGTCTTCTTCTGCGACACCCAAGCGCTCTCGGCCAACGCTAGCCGCCAGGGCGCGCTCCGGTGCTCGGCGCTCGCGTAGCCGATGCCAACGCGCGGCCCGACCAAGACGCCGCTGGGGCTCTCTGCATCGAGCACGCGAAGCCCGCTCCGCATGAAGAGCGGCCGACCGGAAAAGCTCGTGTCCAGGCCGAGCGCCGCGCCGACCTTACCGGGACCTTGGAGCATCACCGGCCCCTTTGTCCCTCTGCGCCTCTCGCTGATCGTGGGCAAGCCCGCCACCGGCTCACAGCTTCTGATCAGCACGGCTGCGCCCTCGCCTTCCAGGCCCGTGACCAGATTCAGCATGTTGTGCATGCCGTAGCAGAGATAGACGTAGGCATGCCCCGGCGCCCCCCACATCGGCGCATTGCGCGCCGTGCGGCCCATCCGGCAGTGGTTCGCGGTGTCGTCCGGATAGCGATAGGCCTCGACCTCACTGATCCGAAGCACGACGTCCCCGTGGCGCAGGAGCTTACCGAGCAGCTCCTCGGCCACCACCAGCGCATCGCGTGCGTAGAACGACTGCGGCAGCACGTCCGGCATGAGCACGCAGCTTAAGCAGCTACGCCGCCGGCGCCAGCCAACCCCGGCTTCGGCCATCCAGCGTCGCGGCCTACCCACTCGAATCCACGAAGAGCCGGAGAAAGAAGCGGGCTCCGGACGATCTATCCGATAAAGTGCAACCAAGCGCCATCCCACTTCTCACACGAGGGTTTCCAAGCGTGACGAGCGCCGACAAGCTCCAACTCGACCCCATGACCGTGGTTCGTGACCTCTGCGCGCTGCCACACCGCGGCGCCACCACGGCCAACGAATACGAGGCCGCCGACAGGCTGGAGCGCCATCTGCGCTCACTCGGTGCCGATGTTCGCCGCCAGCGCTTCAAGACGGCCCGCACCTATGTCTCAGAAATGTGGTGGATGATTTCCGCACTGGTGCTCGGCCTGTTGCTGTTGCCGGTGCTCCCCCACGTGGGAGCCGTGTGGGTGACGTGCTGGGTCGCTCTCGCCCTGCACTACTTTGACTGGCGCGCCTCACCCGTGGCGTGGTTGCCCCCGCGCCGTTTTTCCCAGAACGTCATCGGCTCCCACCCGTCGGCGCGAGAAGGAAGTCATCATCTCATCCTGATGGCCCACTATGACACCGCGCCCGTTTCTCTCCTGTACTTGCCGTCGATGGTCAAGACTTTTCGGAGCTCGCTGCTCACGAGTCTGGCGTTGATGCTCGTGGCCGCCGTGGTCGCCTGGTTGTGTGCGCTGGGCGTCGGGCTGCCCTGGGTCGACTGGACCCGCTACCTGCTGGCCGGCTATTTCTTGCTTCAAGGTTTGATCGCCAGCTTCGACTATTGGCGCCTTGGGTTCACCAACGGCGCTGCAGACAACGCCAGCGGTGTGGGAGTGGCCGTCGCCACCGCGGCGCGGCTTTGGGCCAAACCGCCGGCCGGCTGGAAAGTCGATGTCGTTCTCACCGGAGCTGAAGAGACCAACCTCAAGGGTGCGCGCGCATTCTTCAATGAATGCGTGGGTACCGCTGATAGGCGCCGAACGTTCCTATTGAACTTCGACAACCTCGGGGCCGGCGCGGCGACCATCGTCACCGAAACCGGCAGCCTCACCCGCATCGTGTATGCCAATGCATTGATTGAAGCTGCCGTGCACGTCGCGGCGAACGATGCCCGTTTTTCTGACATCCAGAAGGGCCCCTGGCACACGGGAGACTTCGACAGTTCATGGTTTGCACGCGCCGGCATCCCCGCCATGACACTTTCGGCTCGAGACGAGCACGGCCTCATTCCCAACCTGCACCGGCCCAGCGACACGCTGTCCAACGTCAGCGAAGCGCTGCCCCGCCACGCCGTCGACTTTGCCGAGAGGGTGGTGCGCCACCTTGCAACGAGCACCCAAGGGCCGGCTCCAAAGTGACTGCTCCCCCGGCAAAGCCGGGGCCTTGACTGAGACCCTAGTTGGCGCCGATAGCAGTCAGTGTTTCGTCGAGTGCATCGAAAGCCTGAGCCAACTGATCATCGGTGTGCGCCAAACCCACATTGATCATGCCGCGAGCAGCGGTGTACACACCGCGTTTCAACAAGCCCATGAACAACAGCTCTTGCAAATCATTGTCTCGATGTGCGACATCCATAATCGTTCGTGGCGGCTGAGCCGAGGCG
>CAYGXT010000152.1:0-7079 GCA_964353695.1 uncultured Myxococcaceae bacterium | reverse complement strand
CAGTTGAGGTCGTAGAGAAGACGGGAGAGAGGGCTACCGTGCCTGAAGCGCCCGCTGGATGCAACAGGGCGCCGCCGGGCTTCCGGCGGCGCTCTGCGCGCGCTCCTTACCAGTTCGTGAATGCGACCGAGATCCCGAATACATGCGCGTCGTAACGCGGGCTCTGGTGGCCCGTAAACAGCACGCCGCTCGACGAGGTGGGCGTCGCGTTGTCGAAGGACCAGTCGTTCGACCTCAGCGTCTGGTACCAGTAGTTGAACCGAAACAAAATGTTCTCGGAGAACTGGTACTTCGCATACAGCTGAAGCGAGTTCATCTTGGTCCGGGTGTCCGGAACGGGGCTCAGGGGAGAGGGCAGACCCGCCGCCGGAGGCAAACCCGGCGCCGCCGCGAGGTGGTACGTTCCCGCGGCGTCGCTGAGCACGTACTGGATCCCTACATCGTACTTCTTGTCCTCCGGCCGGAAGTTGAGCCCGATGCCAAAGGTGCTGTCGTTGTAGGTGAGATCCGCAGTCCAGTCGCGCAACTCGTCCGTCGCGCCGCGCGGGTTCGTAACCGCATTGTATGCCGCAATCATCCGGCCCCGCTGGTCGGTCGCGGACTGCTGGTACGTATAGAACGCGAACGTACTCCAGCCCTCGGCGAACATATATGAGCCGTCGGCCGTATAGGACTGCCCGGTGGCGCTGGTGCGTCCGAGACATTGGTCGGTGAACACGATGCGACGATCCACTTGATCGTTCGAACCGCCACAGGTAGGCCCCGTGTAGTCCACGGTGTAGTAGTCCCCACGCAGGCCGAAGGAGACCCGCTCCAGCGGGTTGACCGCTGCCGTCACACCGATCAGGTTCTTGTTGTAATCGGCGAGGAAGAACTGGCGCAGCGTCGGCGTGTCTAGGAAGAGGTTGGTTAGGTTGTTCGTCCTCGCGACGCTGTAAGTCGCCTTGTACGCCCGGTTCAAGCTGAAATCCGACCCGTTTCGCTGCTCGTACACGTAACGCACTGCTCCGGTGAACATCTCGGACATGATCCGGCGCAGCTCCACCCCGACCAGGTTGTTCTCCGAGGCCGAGAGTATCTGCTCGGATCTCTCCTTGTAGTTGAGATTTTGATATTGATACCAGGTGCGGAGCAGCGTGCGATTGTAGATCTCGTAGTCGCCGTCGAACTTGAACTTGTTCTCGCGCAGGCCCGGCGGCACGTTCCGCCGGATGTTGGCGAGGGTCGAGCCGCCAATGAATCCGGAGGATATGACCTGGGCGGCTGTGGGCTGAACGTCGCCATCGTTCACCACGTAGGGGTAGACATCCGAGGGGCTCGTGTTGTGGTGGTCCCTGTACTGGTAGTTTGCCTTCAGCGATAGCTTCGAGAGCGGTCGCGTGAGCACCGAGACATCGACCAGGGTGTTGTTGATTCCGCCCTCGAGAGAGCCGCGCGGAAGTGCGATCGGCGTCGCAATCACGGCATTATTGATCGTGTATGGCAGGAACGAATCGTTTTGTCTCATCATGCTATACGCGAACGTGCCCGTCAGCCGCGTTTTCCAGGGACTGAAGTTCCACCCGCCGGTCGCCTGCCACTGATTGAAGGAGTTGCTCGGTGGCAGCGCGAGCCGACCAAAGCCGGAGAGCGCGGGGTTGGTGTTGTAACGCAGCCCGGCGACTGCCGGCGTGGCGAACGGGTTCTGCCAGATGAAGGCGTTCTCGTCGTTGATGTACTTCGAGTACCAGTAGGAAAGATTCAGCTGCCCGTGCTTGCCCGTCCAGCTCGCGAGCGCCTCGATCTGTTGCGTCTTGTCGTTCAGCTCGTAGGGCAGGATCGCGGCGGCACCGAGCAAGCCCCCGATCAGCCTGGTGCCGTCTCGAACATCCTCGCGGTACTTCGCCGAGAACTTCCAGTCCGGCCCGAAGGGGTAGACGCCGCCACCGATGCGGTAGATGTCCCGTTCCTGCTTGATCTCGTACCGATCGAAGAACCTGATCTGACCGTTCAAGAAGTCGTTTCTAAGCCCCACTGTTTGATTGGTGCTGGTGAGGCCCCCTGCGGGCACCGAGCCGAGCATGACCCCCAGGCGGTTGCTCCCGAGCCCGTTGGCGACGAACTCGGTGTCATCGAACTGGTAGCGGGTCAGCTGGTCGAACCCCAGGTTCAGCCAGAAGAGGCCCTGGCTGCCGGCTTCGGCCCCGGCCTGCCGCGACGGCAAGCCGAGATTGTAGCCGAAGGCATTGAGGTAATAGGGCTGGTCCTCGCTCAGGCGTTTACGGACGTTGGCGTTGCCGATCACGCTCCCACCGTTGTCCCAGAGGCCGCTGAATTCACCGAAGTTGAAATCGTCCGTGGTGTTGTACGCGCCACCGATCTCCACGTAGTTCGAGTCGTAGCGGGTCATGTCCGCACCGCGGGTCAGCGGAACCTGGAGCCAAGGCTCCGCAAGGAGCACGCCCGGCGTGCTCAGAGCGAGCGCCACCGCCATCACGAGCGGCTTGAGTGAAACCCTCTTCGTCACGCAGTCGATCTTCCTCATGCTCATCCCCCCCTCTTGCCTGGGTCGCTCTAGCTCAGCGGTTGAACAACGCGCCGGACGGATGGTTGCTGCCGTGGATCGTCACGTGGCAGTTCACACACTGCGTCCCGAGCATCCGCTGATAAGTGGGCGTCGCAGTAGCGGGAACCGCACCAATACGCAGAGGCGGCAGGTTGTTGCCGCTGTACAGCGTGCCTCCCGGATGCCCCGATGCCATATGACATTGCTGGCAAAGATACGGCCCGCGCGCCTTCAGCATCGCCGAATTATTCGAGCCATGCGGGTTATGGCATTCGGCGCAGTTCTCGCGCACCGGCGAGTGCTCCCACAGGAACGGCCCGCGCTTCTCCGCATGGCATTCGTAGCAGGTCTCGTTGATCGAGTTGCGAGTGAGGCTGGCGCTCGCCGTCGAGCCGTGCGGCGCATGGCAGGAGGAGCAGCTCATCCAGCCGGTACGCAGCGGATGCGTCGAGAAGCGGAACATGTCCGCCCGCTTGTCCGTGTGGCAGCTGAAGCACACGCCCGCCTGCGTCGCTGCGACCAGCACCTGGTCGCGCGCCGCGTGGACGGTGTGGCAGCTCGAGCACGCGAGCTGCGAGAGGTCGTGGCCGCTGCCCTGCCAGTGCACGCGGCTGCCGCTCTGATGGCAGGCCAGGCATGCCTCATTCTGGACCTGGGCCGACGTCGTCTCGTTCTTGACTTCGCCCGACGTTATCCCGGTGAGGCGCTTGAAGACGACATCCGGCTTCATCCGCTCGTCGTCGTCGTCGCCCGTCTTGTCGGGGTTTTCGTTTTCGATGTGGTTCTTGCTCTCGCCGTGGCAGCTGGTGCAGGTCGGCGTGCGCGCGTCAGCCCTCACGCCATGGCGTGTCTTGCTGATGGCGAGGACCGGATACTCGTCGTCCTGATCGTGACAGCGCGTGCATTCCGCGTCGCCCCGGAGGACGAGGTCTTCGTGCTCGCCCTCCTTGGCTTCGGTGTCGGGCTTGGGAGCGAGCGCTGCGACGACGATGCCCGCTTGCTGCTCGCTTTCGGCCGGCTCGGCTCGAGTGCCCTCGGCACTCGCCGTGCCTAAAGCGAGCGCCAGCGCAGCGCCCACCCACACGATCAGAACACGTGTCATCTGCTTCATCGTGCGATCCCCCCCAGGATGCAGAAGCGGCTTTGCAGGCTGCCGCCCCCATCATGCGCGACGTCTTCGATTCAGCCGCACCTCCGGCCGCCGCCTCGTCGCGACGCCCCGGCAGTGGCTGTTCCCTCAATCACCCCCTTGCACCATCGCAAAATATTCAAGGACGCAAGATGACTTTCGTCATACTGGGCGTTTTCTTGAGAATCATTACGTGGAATTCTCTACCAATGGTAGAAAAAACACCCATCCTACGCAGTTCGGTGTTTATGAGCTCGTAGAGGGCTGCTCGGGCGGGAGATGCGCCCTCTGCCGGCTAGCGCGCGTCGAAGCGGGGAGGCGCGGAGTCTCAGAAGGGGCGTACTACGCGAAAAAGCTCGGGATTGGCCGCAGGCGCGCGCTCATCGGACGGAATTATCGGATGGAATTGGAGGAAGCTCTCTTGCTTCTCTTGCGCGGACTTCGGTCGGCAGGCCAGACGACCAATGAAGCCCGCAGCACCTCGGCTCGTTCCAGAAGGCTTGACTGAAAATCCGCCTCAAGACTTCCAGCCGCTTTGGGCCGGATGAGGAGCAGGGCTTTCTCTTCTTCGTGACCATCGCTGCTCAAGGGAATGACCGCCACGCCGACACGGATTGGCGAGCCGTCCTCTTTGGAGTAGAGGGTCTCCTCGCAATACACGATGTCCTCTGATTTGTTCACTGCCTTGACGGCCGGGCAGCGTGAAACGCAGCTCTCCTCGCCGACCGGAAAGATCTCCCAGCAACGGCAGCCGAACCAGCGCAGCGGCACCAGGGTCCTGGCGGCGGCGTTCAGGTAGAGCACCTCCATGCTTCGGGTGAGGACGCAGGAAGGATCGGCCTCGTCCTCCAGAAAGCGCCAGCGACTGACCAGGCGCTCTTGGCGCACGCTCTGAAGCTCCATCCGGCACTCCTCGAGAGGTCTCTCTCAGCCACTGGGTAGCATTCAATTCATGCCCTCAAGACTAACAGGGAGGCTCGCGTTCGCCTTCCGCTACCGGCCCACTAATCTCTTACGACTCGTCCACGATCGCCCGCAGCCGGTCCGGGTGGTTGGTGAAGATTCCATCCACGCCCAGATCCAGAAAGCGGCGCAGCTCGGCCTCCTCGTCCACCGTGAAGACGTAGACCGCGAGGCCTGCGGCATGGGCCTCGCGGACCAGCTCCGCCGTCACGAGGCTCTCCTCGGGGTTGAGGGCCTCGGCGCCGAGGGCCTTCGCGCGCTCGACCGCACGCTGCGGAAATTTTCGCGAGATCAGGAGCGCGACACGCGCCTCCGGCGAGAGGGCGCGGAGCCGCGCCAGCACCGGGTCATAGAAAGAGGAGAAGAGCATGCGGGGCAGGAGGCCTCGCTGGCTCACGGCGTCGAGAGTCGCCTGCTCGAGCCCCGGATAGTCAGCCTGCTTGCCGCGTTTCAGCTCCAGGTTGAAGGGGATCCGCTTCGCGAAGCCGTCGAGCACTTCGTCGAGAGTCGGGACGGGCTCGCCCGCGCCGGCGTCGAGGGCCCGCACCTCCGCGAGGGTCGCCTGGGCGATCTCGCCTCGGCCCCCGATTCCGGCGAGCTCCTCGTCGTGGGTCACGACGATGGCGCCGTCCCGCGTGCGGTGGAGGTCGATCTCGATCATGTCGGCCCCCTGCTCGACCGCGAGCTCGTAGGCCGGGAGCGTATTCTCGGGGCGGTGGCCCGAAGCGCCGCGATGGGCGATCACGAGCGTCATGCGGTCTCCCACTTGCGCGAGCGATCGACCGCGCGCCGCCAGCCGGCATGGAGCGCATCGCGCCGGTCAGCCGACATCTGCGGCTCGAAGATGCGGCCAGCGCGCACGGTGGCCTCGAGCTCCGAGCGATCGCTCCAGAAGCCCGTCGCAAGCCCGGCCAGCGCCGCAGCGCCGAGGGCCGTCACCTCGAGGCAGACCGGCCGGCGCACGGGGATGCCCAGGATGTCGGCCTGAAACTGCATCAGGAAGTCGTTGGCCGAGGCGCCGCCGTCGACACGCAGCACGTCGGGCGCCACGCCGGCGTCGGCCGCGAGGCATTCGACCAGATCGCGCGACTGGTAGGCGATGGCCTCGAGCGCTGCGCGCACGAGGTGAGCGCGGGTGATGCCGCGCGTGAGACCCACGATGGTGCCTCGTGCGCGCTCGTCCCAATAGGGCGCGCCGAGTCCGACGAAGGCCGGCACGAAGTACACGCCGGCGCTGTCGGGAACCCCCTGCGCCAGCGCCTCCGTCTCGCCCGCGCTCTGGATCAGGCCCAGCCCGTCGCGCAGCCACTGCACGGCCGCACCGGCCACGAAGACGCTGCCTTCGAGCGCATACTCGACACGGCCACCGATGCCCCACGCGATGGTCGTGAGCAGGCCATGCTTCGACGCCCGCGCCGCATTGCCCGTATTCATCAGCAGGAAGCAGCCCGTCCCGTAGGTATTCTTGGCGCTTCCGGGCGTGAAGCAGCCCTGCCCGAAGAGTGCGGCCTGCTGATCCCCGGCCATGCCCGCGATCGGAACCTCGGCGCCGAGCCATTCGGCGTCTGCCATACCGAAGGCGCCGCTCGAGTCGCGCACCTCAGGGAGCATGGCCCGCGGAATCCGCAGCTCCTGCAGCAACGTCTCGTCCCATTCGCGTGCATGAATGTCGTAGAGCATGCTGCGCGAGGCGTTCGAGAACTCCGTGGCGTGGACGCGGCCTTTGGTCAGCCGGTGGAGCAGCCAGGAATCGATGGTTCCGAAGGCGAGCTCGCCCCTCTCGGCCCGCTCCTGCGCGCCGGGCACCGCGTCGAGGATGAAGCGCAGCTTGGTGGCCGAGAAGTAGGCGTCGATCACGAGGCCCGTATGCCGCCGCACGTGATCCTCGAGACCCCGCGCCCGCAGCGCGTCGCAGATCGGCGTCGTCTGCCGCGACTGCCAGACGATGGCGGGATGGATCGGCTCGCCCGTGCGCCGCTCCCATACGACGGTCGTCTCGCGCTGGTTCGTGATGCCGATGGCCGCGAGGTCGCGAGCCGTCGCGCCGGCCTCGCCGACGGCCTCCCGCGCCGCGCGGAGCTGGCTCTCCCAGATCTCTGCTGGATCGTGCTCCACCCAGCCGGGCTGGCGGTAGTGCTGCCCAAACTCGTGCTGCTTCGCAGCCGCGACGTTTCCGGCGTGGTCGAAGAGCAGCGCCCGCGACGACGTCGTGCCCTGATCGAGGGCGAGAACGAATCTCATCGGGAAGCGTCCGTCTCGAACAGGGCCGCGACGAACTCTTCGGCGGAGAAGTCGCGAAGATCCTCGATGCCCTCTCCCACGCCGACGTACTTCACGGGGATGCGGAACTCGTCGGCCAGGCCGACCAGCACACCGCCCTTCGCGGTGCCGTCGAGCTTGGTCAGGACGAGCCCCGTCACCTGGCCCGCCTCGATGAAAACG
>CAYGXT010000151.1:0-7104 GCA_964353695.1 uncultured Myxococcaceae bacterium | reverse complement strand
CACGCACATGGACGAGAAGTGGTATGCCGCGAGCCAGGTGACGGACGAGGCGCGCCACATCGAGGTGATCGCGAAGTTTCTCCAGCGCAAGATGGGGACGATCCATCCCGTCGGCGCCACGCTGAAGGTCCTTCTCGACCGGCTGCTCGAGGCCGACACGGTCGCCATGAAGACGCTCGGCATGCAGACGCTCTTCGAGGGCATGGCGGTCGGCATCATGAACCTGATGCGACAGGAGTCGAAGAACGAGCTGCTCAGCGAGATGCTTCGGCGCGTGGAGCAGGACGAAGCGCGCCACGCCGCCTTCGGCGTCCTCAGCATGCGGCGCGTGGTGAAGGAGGCCTCGAAGCAACAGATGGACGAGATGGAGGACTTCGCCTTCGGCATCCTCGAGGCGCTGAACGCGAACCAGCAGCTCGACATGCTCCACCTGCTCGGCCCGAGCTACGGCATCGATCCCGAGAACGTGACGAAAATGTTCCTGGGGCTGCCGAACTTCGCCGATCTCAACTCGCTGCCCTACATGCACACCGTGATCCCGAACCTGCTCCGGCTCGGGCTCATCACGGACCGGACCGAGGCAGGCTGGCGAAAGTGCGGGATGCTGCTGCACCGGCAGGGCGGCGTACCGCTCCCGGGCCAGGGGCTTTCGCTAGCGTAATCATCATTCCGAACGAACCCCGACACGACGGCAGCCGGGCCGCGCTCTGGACGGTCTTCGGCGTCGTAATCGTCGACCTGATCGGCTTCGGCATCGTGATGCCGGTGCTGCCTTTCTACGCCAAGGAACTCGGCGCGAGCGCCACGACGCTCGGGCTGCTGCTCACGAGCCACTCCGCCGCGCAGTTCGTGTTCTCGCCGGTGTGGGGGCGCCTCTCCGACCGGGTGGGGCGACGGCCCGTGTTGCTGTTCACGGTGGCGGGCACCGCGACGGCGCTGCTGCTGCTCGGGCTGGCGAAGACCCTGCTCGGTCTCTTCCTGGCGCGGATGCTCGCGGGCGCGTTCGCCGCGAACCTGAGCGTGGCCTCGGCGTACATCGCGGACGCGACGCCGCCGCAGGAGCGTACGCGCTGGATGGGGATGCTCGGCGCGAGCTTCGGCGTGGGATTCCTGATCGGCCCGGCGATCGGCGGCGCGCTCTCCCCCTTCGGCTACCGCGTGCCGCTCCTGTTCGCGGCGGGGCTCGCAGCCTGCAACTGGCTCTTCGCCGTCGCCTCGCTGCGCGAGCCGGCCCGGCAAGCGGAAAGCGCAGAGAGCAGCGACGCGCCGACGCGCTTTGCCCTGCTGCGGGACCCGGTCGTCCGGCGCCTATGCCTGATGAACTTCACCTTCTCGCTTGCCGTGACGCAGCTCGAGACGGTCTTCGCCTTCTTCATGCTGGATCGCTTCGGCTACGACGCGCAGCACGTGGCCATGGTTCTGGTCGGCATGGCCCTCGTCATGGGCACGATCCAGGGCGGTGGCATGAAGGCGCTGTCCGCACGCTTCGAAGAGCGCACGCTCGTCGGCGCCGGGGCGCTGCTGCTCGCGATCGCGTTCCTTGCGATCCCCGAGGCCTCGACGGTGGCCCTGCTGGTCGTGCCGCTCGGGGTGTCGGCGGCAGGCCGGGCGATCTCGCAGCCCGCGCTGATGAGCCTCGTCTCCCTGGCTGCTACCCCGCGCCAGCGCGGCGCAGTGATGGGCGTGTTCCAGTCGAGCGCCTCGCTGGCGCGCATCGTCGGCCCGGTGGTCGCGGGCTCGCTCTACGACGTACGTCAGGCGTTGCCGTTCTGGCTTGCGGGCATCCTCGTGCTCGGCGTCGCCGCGGCGCGCGGCGTGCTGCCAGCCCGCAAAGCGACACGGCAGGCGGACGGGGAGGAGAGCAAGCGATGACATCGAGAAGCCTGTGGAGGCTCTTGAGGACGGGCCGCCTGCGTATGTTCCTCGGCGCGATGCGAATTGCACCGCCGTTCTATCGCCTGGTCTGGCTCGCCGGTGCGCTACGGCACGGTGTGCTGGCACGGCTGCGCAAGCAGCCTGTTCCGCTGGAGCGGCTGGTGGCGGAGATCGCGCCGGGAGAGGGCGGCGCTGACGCGCTCGAGGCCTGGCTCCGAGTGGGCGAGAGGCTCGGGGAACTCGGCTCGGGCCCCGACGGCTGGCGGCTGCGAGGCTTCCTCGCCCGCCAGCTGGCCGATCCCGAGAACGATGATTTCGCGGCGATGCTCGAGGAGACGGCCACGCTGCACCATGCGCTGCTGCTCGATACGCCCGAGCGACTTCGCCGCGGAGAGCTCTGGAGTCTCTCCGACCAGGACGGAACCGTCATCGCCCGTTCGTCACGCGTGGTCGAGCTCGCGGTTTTCGACGCCATCGACGCCCTGTTCCCGAGTTCCGGCCCCGTGCGCCTGCTCGAGATCGGCTGCGGCTCGGGCACCTACATGCGCCATGCCGCGGAGCGGAACCCCGATCTCTCGGCGCTTGGCCTCGAGCTCCAGCCTGCGGTTGCCGAGGCGGCGACCGCGAACCTTCGGGCGTGGGGACTCGAAGCGCGCACGCAGGTCGAGAAGGCCGACGTTCGCGAGCGGGTTCCCGAGCGGGTCTTCGACATCGTGACCCTTCACAACAACATCTACTACTTCCCGGTCGAGGAGCGGGTCACTCTGATCCGCCACCTGCGCCACTTCCTACGCCCCGGTGGACGCCTGGTCCTGACCACGGGATGTCGCGGCGGAAGCCCGACGATGCATCTGCTCGATCTGTGGAGCGCATCGACTCGAGGCTGCGGACGGCTGCCCGAGCCGGCGGAGCTGGAGGGCCAGCTGCGAGAGGCGGGTCTGTCGTCGGTCCTCTCTCGGCGGCTGACGCCCGGCGAGAGCTACTTCGCCTTCGCAGGGGACGAGCCGGCCTGACGCGGGCGCTCCGCGCGCACGGGCGCTCCGCTGCGGTAGCGCTCGCGCGCGGCCTCGAGCTCGCGAGCGACCTCGCTGCGCAGCGACGCCGGCTCCAGCACCTCGGCGCCGGCGCCGAAGGAGAGCACCCAGCTGCAGAGTTCCGACAAGCCGCCGACCTGCATGCCGAGCTCGAGCCTCCCCCCCGCCAGCTGCGTCAGCGTCTGGCTCGGATGCCAGGTTCTCTCCTCTACGTAGGGGGCCCAGGACTTCTCGAAGCGGATGCGCACCTTCGTGGCCGGCTCGTGCACGACGCCGAAGGAGGAGCCCACGTAGGCGTCGAAGTCGAAGTCGGATCGAGCCTCGAAGCGGCGTCCCGTGCCGGAGAGGGCGCCGATGCGATCGACGGCGAAGGTGCGGATCTCGCCCGAGCGGTGGTCGAGGCCCACCACGTAGAGCCCGCCGCTGCGGTACCAGACGCGATAGGGGTCGAGGTTCCGCGAGGACGCGGCTCCCGTGCCCCCCGTGCGATAGCGGATCCGCAGCGTCTCTCGCGCGAGCACGGCTTCGTTGAGCCCGCGGATCGTATCGCGGTAGCGCGCGTAGCTCTTGTGTGGGCCCGGGAGCACGCGAAACGACTGCCCGAGCCGCGCGAGGTAGTCCGTCAGCGCGGGGGAGAGCGAGGCTCGGATCTTGGCGAGCGCGCTGCGCACCGAGTCGTGGAAGACGGTGCCCTCGAGCGTGCGCAGCAGATCCTCACCGAAGGCGAGGGCGAGGATCTCGTCCGAGGTGAAGGGCACGTCGCCGAGGCGGAAGCTCTCGAGCAGCCGGTAGCGGACGCGCCCGTCGCGTTTTTCGCTGGTGACCGGGAAGCCCGCGAGGTTCAGCGCGTCGAGGTCGCGATAGACAGTTCGCCGCGTACACTCGAGCTCCTCCACTAGCTCGTCGAGGCCGATGCCGTAGTGGCTGCGGGCCAGCCGTTGGAAGAGTCGCCACTGTCGCGACAGCTGGTCACCGCGCACGAGAGCCCTCCCGGATCGTCAGTCGTCGGAGAAGAAGTGCAGGAGCTCTTCCTCGTGCGCCCGTGCATCGGCCATGCCCAGCTCGATCATCGGCGTGGCGAACTCCTCGTCGAAGAGGAGATAGGAGAGCAGGTCGGCTTCGGCGGGAACGCTCGAGGCGTTGATGGATCGCAGGAATAGCCGCAGCAGCGGCGTGAGCTTCCCGGCGCTGCGCTTGGCCGCCAGCACGTGCCCCGCCAGCAGCCCGACGTCGGCCGAAGGGCGGATCACCAGATCGTCGATCCGCTTGAAGGTGTGGCGCTGCTTCTCGAGCGCGACGATGTTCACGCGCTCGAGAAAATCCGCGCCGAACGCTCTCTCTCCGTCGCTGATGAACTCGTTCAAGACGCGCATGCGTGCGAGGTCCGTGTCGATGTGATCGAGGAGCAGCGAGTTCAGCACCTTGCCGAAAAGAAAGAGCGGGCTGCCGTAGTCCGAGACCCGGCTGTTCGCGAGCAGGGCCTCGCGCGACTCGGCCGGCCCGGCCCGCAATGCGATCACGAGGATGCGGTCGGCGCCGAGGTGGATGGCTGGCGAGAGCGGCGTGTTCAGCCGCAGGCCACCGTCGGCGTAGTACGTGCTCCCGATCTTCACCGCGGGGAAGAGCATCGGGATGGCCGCAGAGGCGAGCGCATGCTCCGACACCAGGCGTGCCGCACGCGAGATGAACGTGACGTCCCGAGACCACGGCGGGAGCTTGCGGTCCCGATTCTCGACGAAGCAGACGACGTTGCCCGTGGCGATCTCGGTAGCCGCAATGCAGACGGCCTGGACCAGGCCATCCCGAAGGTTCGTGCGGATGTTCCGCCAGGGAATCGCGTTCTTCACCACGCCCTCGAGCGACGTCGTATCGAGGAGCCCGTAGAGCCTGGCCGGAAGGCCTCCGCTACGAAGCTCCGCCGCCACGCGGCCAAGACCGAGGAGCCGCCGCGGCAGCCGGAACAGGTCGCTGGTGGAGACGGGAAGCACCTCCGCCAACCGGAAGCCCTGCCAGACTTTCGCGAGCCGCGCTCCCCGCCCCTCGCTCTGGTGGGCCGTCGCGGCAAGAAAGCAGGCGTGGATCGCGCCGACCGAGGTGCCGCAGATGACGTCGAAACGCGGCTGCCGGCCGAGCCGCTTCGGCAGCTCGTCGAGCAGATGGCGCAGGACGCCGGCCTCGTAGGCGCCACGCGCGCCGCCCCCGGAGAGCACGATGGCCCGAACCGGCCCGCGGCCGGCGACCGCACTCCCGGGCCCCGATCCCATGGAGAGGGCTTCAGGCAACACGCTCCACGTACACGCCGGTGCGGGTGTCGACGCGGATCCGCTCGCCTTCCTTGACGAAGAGAGGCACCTGCACGACCGCTCCCGTTTCGAGCGTGGCCGGCTTGGTGGAGCCGCTCGCCGTGTCGCCCTTCAGGCCCGGATCGCATTGCGTGATGAGGGCTTCAATGAACGCCGGCAGCTCGATGTTGATGGGTTTGCCTCGCCAGAACAGGACCTCGACGTCGAGGTTCTCCTTCAGGTACTTGCGGGCGTCTCCGACCTGCTCGGCCGAGAACGGAGTCTGCTCGTAGGTCGCATTGTCCATGAAGACCAGCGAGTCGCCGTCCTGGTAGAGGTATTGCATCCGGCGCTCGGAGACGTCGGCCTCGTCGAGCTTCTCACCGGAGCGGAAGGTGCGGTCCAGCACCTTTCCGTTCTTGAGATTCTTGACCTTGGTCCGGACGAACGCGCCACCCTTGCCGGGCTTTACGTGCTGGAAGAAGATGATGGTGTAGGGCTCTCCGTCGAGTTCGATCTTGAGGCCATTGCGGAACTGGGAAGTGTCGACCGACATGCTGCTCCCTGCTGTTCGAGGCGCAGACTAGCCGACCCGGGTCGTGTGCAGCCACCAGCTCCGGGCGCATCCTGTGCAGCATTGGCTCCCGGCAGGACGGGGATTGCTAGATCGGCGCCGTCTCGAGACGAAGCTCTCCGTCTCCGGCGCGCGCGACGCCGATGCGATGGCCCGGGCGGAAGCCCAGCTCTCGCTCGGCGCGGCTCGTGTCGAGCGTGAAGCCGTAGTGCAGGTGGTCGCCTGCGATCGTCTCGAGCCGCGTCTCGCCGCCCGCCAGGCGCAGCGCGCCGGCCGCCAGGCGTAGCCACGGCCCGGGAACCGGCAGCAGCGGCCGGCCCGTCCAGCGCCCGAGGACCGAGAGCGGGACGGCCTCGGTCCCCGCGACGTTGTAGACGCCCGCCCGTTGCGAGTGCACGGCGGCGGCCACCGCCTGCGCCACGTCCTTGTCCGCTACCAGCGCGCAGACCGGATCGAAGCCGAGCGGCCGCAGGCGCGGGCCTGCACGCCCCGCCAGCGAGGGGTTGAGGTAAACGTAGCCGCCGGAAGCTACGACGGTCGGAAGGCGCAGCAGGACCACACGCAGGCGCTGATTACCGACCTCCGAATGGAAGACCATGTCGCAGTCGATCCACGAGCGAAGCTCGGCCGGTACGTCCGGAGAGAGGTCGAGCTCGCTCGACTCCCGCACCCGGTTCGCGTTGCCCGGCCAGAGCCGGTAGACGAAGGCACTGCCGAGGGCGACGAAGGCGCGGACTCCCGGCGTCTCGAGTGCATGCTGCAGCAAGAGGCGCGCCTCGGCAGTGCGGGGCGGCACGCCTGCGAGCAGCCGCGGGGCCTCGCCGCCACTGGGCTGGTGGCTGGGCACGTGCACGACGGTGTCGATGCCGGCCTCGCGCACGCGCGCCGAGCCGAACAGGTCCGACACGGGACGATGCCGGGAGAGCGAGCTCCGCATGTAGCCGAAGCGTCCGTCGGGCTCGGCCAGGAAGCGGTCGAAGGCCCGCGGCGCCGGCCCACTGCCCACCCCGATCACGCAGCGCACGTTCTCGTCGTGGAAGAGCGTCTTCACGATGCGGCGGCCGATCGGCTCGTCCGCGTGCGTGACCATCACGCTCCGCATCAGCGGCTGCGATCCATGAGTTGCTGCACGCTGCGTCGCACCTGCTGCGTCAGGTGGTGGACGAGGCGCGCGTCGCCGATCGCCTCGGGGCCGAAGCGCTCGTGGAAGGCGAGGGGCTCGCCATAGACGATGCGATAACGAACCGGGTACGGCAGGAGCCCGAGAGGACCGAGCCAGGGGAAGGTTGGCGTCACCGGCAGCATGGGAAGTCCGAGGCGCTTTGCGAGGGACGGCAGG
>CAYGXT010000150.1:0-7127 GCA_964353695.1 uncultured Myxococcaceae bacterium | reverse complement strand
CGTATACGGGGCCCTGGGCAACCTGCTCGAGTCGGCCCAAGTGGCCACCGTGCCCGTTTCGGCCTGGAAGACCAACTTCCTCGGGATCGAGTCCACCTCGGGCATCCGCCGCGTGGTGTTCAGCGGCGTCGACTTCGGGATCGATGGGCTCGCGTTCGAATCGAGAGGCGGGATCGTGCCGGTGAGCGAGCCCTCGACCATGGTCTTCATGCTCGTGGGACTCATCGGCCTGAGCGCAGCCAGTCGGCGCACGCGGCGCCTGCGTCCGCCGCAGTCCTAGCCCCCGCGGCGGGCGAGCGTCCGCGCGATCAGCTCGGATCTTGCACGCGCGCGAGCGCGTCCATCAAGCGTCGCCGGTACGCGTGCGTGACGGCAAACGCGAGGCCCTCGGCGAGCGAGGGACGGGCGGTCTTCAGGTAGCGGAAGGAGTCCTGATTGATCTCGATGATCCGCACGTCGGTGTCGGCGACGGCGGAATCGGCGTGGCTGATGCCGCCCACGAGCGGCATGCCGCCGAAGATCTGCCCCGGCCCGAGGCGCGCGAGCATCACCTCGGAGACTCCGCGCGCACGCACCTGCACGATCACGCTGCCCCTGGCCACCACGAAGATCGAGTCCTCGCCGGGGTGCGCCGTGTCCTGGCGGTAGATCGTCGCGCCGGCTGTAACGTCCCGGAAGCGCGTGATGTGCGCGAGGCCGAGGATCTCCTCAAGCCCGAGGCCGCGAAGCTCGGATTCGGTGCTGAGGAACTGGGCCAGCGAGCGACCGGTCTCAAAGATGAGGCGATTCAGCGCCTCGACTGCGTCCGGCGGGGGTTCGACGAACTCGAGGCCGGAGAGCACGACGCCCTCGCTCAGCTCGTCTCGCTGCCAGCGGCCCTCCGCCTGCAGCGTGAGGGGGCCCGACGGCAGGTCGAGCGTCACGCGCCGCACGGACTTCAGCACGAAGGCCGAGGGCGTCGCGATGCAGATGCCACCGGCGCTGAGGTCGCGAGAGCGCGCGGGGAGTGTCCCCCGGAAGTCGGTCCCGTGGAGCTGGACAGGAAGGTCGGCGCCGACGCGTGCGGCGCCTCGCGAGTCGCGCCCCCGGGGAACACGTCCACGCCCCGCCTGGTTCATCATGGCGACATACCCCTCCTCCCTTCGCCTCTCGGCTGGCCGCATGCCGCACTTGACGGGGACGGAGTGGTCCCGGGCGGCAGGCCCTGTGACCAAGGGGCAAGTGGGGGGCCCTCAGCGCGCGAAGCTGCATCCGGGCAGCCCGACCGACATCGCTACGCAATTCCGAAGATGAACGACAGGCCGGCTTTCACCGTATCGGCGCCTTCGTTGAGGTGGGGGAACGGCTCGTCAGGAACTTCGCAGCCGAGAAACTTGCAGAGCGGAGCCCAACCCTCTTGGACACGAAAGACCAGCAGTCGGTCCTTGGGGATGTCCTCCTGAACCTGGCGGTTGTGAGCATTGAAGGCCGCGATGCAACGATCACGGTCGGCGTCGGCGCTGACCGAGTGCTCATGAAGCGCCTCTACCACCTTCAGCCACATGTCGAGTCGCGGATTGGCGTGACGATGTGGGGCGAGATCCTGCATCGCTCCGCGCAGGGTCATATAGCTCTGGTACCAACTCTCGGGGTCGCGTAGGTTCAACAGTACTTTCGCATCAGGGAATGCTTCGAAGATTTCGCGATAGAAGAATGCGGCCGGAGCATCGACCGTCGCCGAGTAGTTCGAGAAAAGCACTTCCCAGTCCATCGGCTTGTGTTCGATGAGAAACGAATACCAGGCGCGCGTGTCGTCCTCGCGTAGGGCCACTTCGGCCATGTGATAGCAGGGCAGACCCAAGCGCTTGAGGGCTGCGTGAGTAGAAAGCGTTCCAGTCCGAGGGTAGCCGGCGCCGATTACCTTCAGGTTCATGGTTCGATCCTCCCTTTCGCCCGAGACGAATAGCGCCCGAATCGAAATGTTGTGGCAAGTCACTGTGCTGGTTGACGGCCGCCATTGGAGGGCTCCCATCGCCTCGATGCGCGCGATGTTCGCGAGCGCCGACGCGAGGCACGGGCTGCGGCTCGCGGCAGTCCAGGTCCGGCGTCTTTCGGCGACCTGCTGATCGCTAAGGGCCCGTCCCTAAGTATACTTGCGTGCTGTTGACCGTCTGGCCGCCGTCGCCGACGCACGCGGCTCAAAGGAGTAGGCATGACCGACAAGACATCGACGATCATCTGGACCCAGATTGACGAGGGGCCCGCGCTGGCCACGTTCTCTCTGCTGCCCATCGTCCGGGCCTTCACGAAAGGCACGGGCGTCGCCGTCGAGACGCGGGACATCTCGCTCGCGGGCCGGATCATCGCAAACTTCCCCGAGAACCTGACCGAGGCGCAACGGATCCCGGACAATCTCGCGCAGCTCGGCGAGCTCACGCTGAAGCCCGAGGCCAACATCATCAAGCTGCCGAACATTTCCGCCTCGATCCCTCAGCTCAAGGAGGCCATCAAGGAGCTCCAGGCACAGGGGTATAACCTCCCGGACTACCCCGAGGCGCCCAAAGACAACGCCGAGAAGGCCATCCAGGCGCGCTACGCGAAGACCCTGGGCAGCGCCGTGAACCCGGTGCTGCGCGAGGGGAACTCAGACCGCCGCTCTCCTCTCTCGGTGAAGGCATTCTCGAAGAAGCACCCGCACAAGCTGGGCGCCTGGGCCCCTGATTCCAGGTCCCACGTCGCACACATGACCGGCGGCGACTTTTACGGGAGCGAGAACTCCGTCGCAATCAAGACGGCCACCGACGTCCGCTACGAGTTCGTGGCCGCCGACGGCGCCGTCACCGTTCTCAAGAAGAAGATGGGTCTCCTGGAAGGGGAGATCCTGGACACCTCCGTGATGCACGTAAAGGCGTTGCGCAACTTCTTCGAAGAACAGATCGAGGACGCGCGGAAGAGCGGCCTGCTCCTGTCGCTGCACCTCAAGGCGACGATGATGAAGGTGTCAGACCCACTGATGTTCGGCCACGCTGTCAGCGTGTTCTTCAAGGACGTCTTCGAAAAACACGCCGCGACCTTCACTCAACTGGGTGTGAATCCGAGCTTCGGACTGGGTGATCTGTACGAGAAGATCAAGAGCCTGCCGGCCGACAAGCAGGCGGAGATCGAGGCTGACATCGCGGCCGTGTATGCCACGCGTCCGGCGTTGGCCATGGTGGACTCGGATCGCGGGATCACCAACCTTCACGTTCCGAGCGACATCATCGTCGATGCCTCGATGCCGGTCGTCGTCCGCGAATCCGGAAAGATGTGGGGACCGGACGGCAAGCTCCACGACACCAAGGCGATGATCCCCGATCGTTGCTACGCCACGATCTACAAGACCGTCATCGAAGACTGTCAGAAACACGGCGCCCTGGACCCGGCGACGATGGGCAGCGTGCCAAACGTCGGTCTCATGGCCCAGAAGGCGGAGGAATACGGTTCGCACGACAAGACGTTCATCGCTCCCGGCGCCGGCACGATCCGTGTCGTCATCGAAGCCACCGGCGAAACGCTCCTCGAGCAGGCGGTGGAGACGGGCGATATCTTCCGTTCCTGCCAGACCAAGGACATCGCCGTGCGCGACTGGGTCAAGCTGGCAGTAAGGCGCGCCAGGGCGACTGGTGCGCCGGCCGTGTTCTGGCTCGACAAGAGCCGCGCTCATGACGCGCAAGTGATCGCGAAGGTCGAGACCTGCCTCAAGCAGCACGACACCAGCGGCCTCGAGATCCGCATCCTCCACCCGGTGGAGGCGATGAAGTACTCGCTCGAGCGAATCCGCAAGGGCCAGGACACCATCTCGGTCACCGGCAACGTGCTGCGTGATTACCTCACTGATCTCTTCCCGATTCTCGAGATCGGAACCTCGGCGAAGATGCTCTCGATTGTTCCGCTCCTCGCGGGTGGCGGGCTCTTCGAGACCGGCGCCGGCGGGTCAGCTCCCAAGCACCTGCAGCAGTTCCAGAAGGAGGGGTACCTGCGGTGGGACTCGCTGGGAGAGTTCTCGGCGCTTGCCGCCTCGCTGGAGCACATTGGCAGCACGTTCCAGAACGAGCGGGCGGCGCTGCTGGCCGAGACGCTCGACCATGCCATCGGCAAGTTCCTCGACAACAACAAGTCGCCGGCCCGCAAGGTGGGGCAGATCGACAACCGCGGCAGCCATTACTACCTGGCCACGTACTGGGCCGAGGCGCTGGCCGCGCAGACGAAAGACCGGGAACTCCAGGCGCGGTTCGCTGGAGTGGCGAAGCGGTTGGTCGAGAACGAGGCGACGATCAACCGGGAGTTGATTGCGGCGCAGGGAAAGCCGGTGGACATGGGCGGGTACTACCACCCCGACCCGGTGAAAACGGAAAGGGCGATGCGCCCAAGCCCCACGCTGAACGCCATCATCGACGCCATCGCATAGAAGCGATGGCGCATCTTGGATGCGCGCGCTGCCGCGCTACTCGAACAGCGCCTCCATCGGATGCGGCGTCTCGTAGGGGAGGCGCTCGATGTTCGCGAGCGCCGACGCGAGGTCGAGGCGCGGCACGGGTTGCGGCTCGCTGCAGTAGACGTAGGCAGTGGCGCAGTAGTCGTCGACGCGCTCGGCGATGCCCATGGCGAGGATGCCGGGCCTGGGACGCATTCTCCAGCCCCCGCCGGCGACGGGATGGCTTTTCTCGTAGCGGGCGAGCTCGGCCTCCTGACTTTCGCCGAAAATCTGGAAGCCGATCTGCTGGATCGTCACACGCAGGTCGCTCGTAAAAATGATCGGATCGGGCACGTGCCAGCGCTGGAAGGCGACGAAGTCGGGCTGTCGCGCGCCGGGGGCTCGCACGTCGAGGGCCACGCCCTGCCACGGACTCGCGTGGGCACCGAGGCCCCAGGCGCTGCCGACGTAATCTTCGAGACCCGTGCCGCAGATCGTCGGGAGCAGATCGTCCCCGTCGCGGTAGACCTTCACCTCGCCTTCGCCGTACCACGAGCCCTCGTCGAGTACGCGTATGCCGACGCTCGTGCCGAGGAAGCGGCCGGGGCCGTGCAGACCCTCCGCGATCACGAAGTCCTGCTTCAGGAGCGTCGGGTTCTCGCGGCGAAAGCTGACGTGGAGCAGGCCCGCATTCTCTGCCGGCCGACCCTCGAGCGTGTAATCGATCTGGTAGTAGAACTCGACCGGTCGGAGCGCATGGCACGTGAGCTCGACGCGGACGCGCTTGCGGAAGGGCATCGGGGTCCAGGAGTTGAAGCCACGACCCTCCTGCGCGGCCGCCAGCGCGCTGGCGTAGGGCGCGGGACGCCCATGCGGGAAGCCGAAGAAGTCGAGGCAGGGTACGGAAATGCTCGGCTCGGTGGCTCCGTCGTAGAAGACTTCGAGCACGAGCGCGCGCATGACCTCGGGCGGCGCCGGCGGAAACGTCATCCACCAATGCCTCAGGCGTCCCGGACCGACGAGATCGGCGAGTACCACCTTCTCGCCCGGCTTGAGCCGTCGGAAGGGCGCTCCCTTGCGGCCGGCTGCCTCGCTGCCCCCGGCGCCGCGCGCGCCGGTCGGGTTTTCGAAGCTGACGGCGCGGGAGTCGAGGCTGAGATCGATGCGCGCAGGATCGTCGAAGAGGCTCATGGCGAGATACGTTACCAGAGTGATCCTGCCCGCGAGCGCCAGCGGCGACGCGCCGCGCCTGGTCTGTGCGCGGGCCCTCCGGGGCTTCGCGGACGGCGTGGTGAGCGTCGTTCTCCCCGCTTACCTGACCGCCCTCGGCTTCTCGCCGCTGGAGATTGGCGCCATCGCAACCGCCACGCTTCTCGGCTCGGCGGCATTGACGCTCGGCGTGGGGCTCGTGGCGCACCGGTTCTCGAGTCGCGCCACGCTGCTCACGGCTACGGTCCTGATGCTCGCCACGGGGCTCGGCTTCGGCAGCGCCACGGCCTTCTGGCCGCTGCTCGCGATCGCCTTCGTCGGGACGCTCAACCCCTCGGTCGGCGACGTCAGCGTCTTTCTCCCGATCGAGCAGTCACTACTCGCGTCGAGCGTGGCTCCGGCTGATCGCACCGCGCTCTACGCCCGCTACAACGTGGCGGGCGCCCTGGCCGCCGCCCTCGGCGCGCTCGCCAGCGCCCTCCCGGAGCTCCTGGCGAGTACGGCGCAGGTCTCCGAGGTCGGGGCGATGCGCATGGCATTTCTCGTCTACGCCGGCGTCGCACTCGGGATCGCCCCGCTCTACCTCGGCCTCGGGAGGGTGGCGGACGCAACAGCCGGGCGAGTGCCGCGGCGGCCTCTCGAGCGCTCGCGCTCCGTGGTGCTGCGCCTCTCGGCGCTCTTCGCCCTCGACTCCTTCGGCGGGGGCTTCGTCGTGCAGTCGCTGCTCGCGCTCTGGCTCTTCCAGCGCTTCGACCTCTCGCTGGCCGCGGTGGCGCAGATCTTCTTCGTGACGAGCCTGCTGGGAGGGCTGTCGCAGCTCGTCTCGCCGCGGCTCGCGAAGCGCATCGGACTCGTCCGCACCATGGTCTACACACACGTGCCAGCGAACGCCTTCCTGATGCTGGCGGCGCTGATGCCGACTGCGCCATTGGCCATCAGCTTCCTCTTCCTGCGCATGGCGCTCTCGTCCATGGACGTGCCCGCGCGGCAGGCGTACGTGATGGCTGTCGTCCCGCCCGAGGAGCGCGCGGCGGCCGCGAGCGTGACGAACGTGCCGCGCAGCCTCGGCACGGGGCTTGCGCCACTGCTCGCGGGCTGGATGCTCGCGCACTCGAGCTTCGGCTGGCCGCTGCTCGTGGGCGGCGCGCTCAAGATCACCTACGACCTCCTGCTGCTCGCACAGTTCCGTCACCACGAGCCGGCGGAGGAGGCGGTGGGCCCGAGGTGATAGGATCGGCCCCCATGGTGCACTTCGCGAGCTTCGATCTCCAGGATCCCGTCTTCGAGGCCCATGCCTTCGTGTTCTCGCTACAGATCGTGACACGCGAGAACGTCTACGGCCTCGATCCATCCCAAACGAGCGCGCGGATGGAGGACGGCGTCTTCGTGGTGCGCGCGGCCGGGCTCACAGCAGCTGGTGGGCAGCTGCGAGCGCCCGGCGCCGCGATCCTGCGCATCACCCCCGGCAAGCCGGGGCAGGTTCGGG
>CAYGXT010000149.1:0-7166 GCA_964353695.1 uncultured Myxococcaceae bacterium | reverse complement strand
AAACAAATTCGTCGTCTGCATCAGCCTGCCTGCCTGCGCGCAGATCGCCTCGACCAGCGCCGGATGGCTGTGGCCGATGCAGGTCACGCCCCAGCCTCCCGTGAGATCCACGTACTCCCGGCCCTCGGCGTCGCGCACCCGCGCGCCACGCCCCTCCACCAGCACCAGGGGCAGGCGCTTCACGACCGGCAAGAAGTGAGCTGCTTCAAGCGCACGGGCCGAGACGACGGAGCGCTGGTTCTCGAGGGGCATCGGGGCCTCCGGCGGAGAGCTGCGAGATTCGACGCTCGGGCCCCCCGCGTCAAGGCGTCGGGCGAAGGTGCAGGGGCGCCCGGTATACTCACGGGCCATGCCGGATTCCGACACGACTCCTGCGCACGGCCTCCTTGCGGACTCCTTCGGCCGCCGGATCGAGAGCCTTCGCATCTCGGTCACGGACCGCTGTGACCTGCGCTGCATCTACTGCATCCCCGAAGACATCGAATGGCTGCCCCGCAAACAGCTTCTCACGCTGGAGGAGATCTCGCGGCTGGCACGTCTGGCGGTGGCTGGCGGCGTACGGAAGATCCGGCTAACCGGCGGTGAGCCGCTGATGCGGCGCGACCTTCCGCGCCTGATCGAGATGCTCTCGGCCATCCCCGACCTCACGGACCTTGCCCTCACCACCAACGGCACACAGCTCGCACGCCTGGCGGAGCCTCTTGCCCGTGCTGGCCTCAAGCGCGTGAACGTGAGCCTCGACACCCTCGATCGGGCTACCTTCACGAAGATGGCGCAGCGAGACGCGATCGATCGTGTGCTCGAGGGCATCGAGGCTGCGGTTGACGTCGGACTCCAGCCGATCCGCATCAACAACGTTCCGATTCGCGGCTTGAACGACCATGAGGTCGTGGCCTTCGCGGGTCTCGCCCGCGAGCGCGGCTTCGAGGTGCGCTTCATCGAGTTCATGCCCCTCGAGCATGGCCTGCGCTGGGGCACGGACGTGCTGGTTCCCGGCAAGGAGCTCCGCGAGCGCATCAGCGCCCAATGGCCGATCGTGCCCGATCCCGACCTCGACCCGCATTCTCCGAGCCGCGACTGGCTCTTCGCCGACGGCGCACCGGGTCTCGTGGGCTTCATCGATGCGGTGACGCAGCCCTTCTGTTCGGCCTGCAATCGCATCCGGCTGACCGCGGACGGGAAGCTCCGAACTTGTTTGTTCTCGGTGCAAGAGCACGATCTGCGCGAGCTGCTGCGCTCCGGCGCGAGCGATGAGGCCTTGATGGAGCGGCTCCACGGCGTGGTGGCGACCAAGGAGCTCAAACACCACGTTACGGACGGGAACTACGTCAAGCCGGAGCGAACCATGTCGCGTATCGGCGGTTGAGATGGCCAAGTATCCGGCGGACCGGATCCTGCTCGAGGGCATCCAGGTGCCTGCGGCGCTGGGCGTGACGGCGGCGGAGCGGCGCATGCGCCGGCCGGTACTGCTCGACCTCGAGATCGAGCGCGACCTGCGTGCGGCCGGACGCTCGGACCGCATCGGACAGACGATCCACTACGGGCGCATCTACGACGTGGTGGAGGATATCGCAGCGAACGTGGAGCATAAGCTGGTCGAGGCCCTGGGCGAGCGCATCGCCCGCGCCGTGCTGTCGAAGTTCGACGTCGACGCGGTCACGGTCACGGTACGCAAGCCCAAGCCCATCGCCGGCGTGCTCGAATACACCGGCGTCCGGCTAACGCGCACCCGGGCCGACTTCGAGTAGGCGGGCTGCCGGGCGGGGGTGCGAGCCTCCGCCCTCCGGCTATGCTGCCGCGCGAATTGCTCCGGCTGTAGCCGAAGCCCCCGGAACCAGGAGGATCCGTGCCTGGACTCAGCTCCGTAGAGCAGGAAGTCCTCGTCTACTCCTACTTTCGCGACGCGGAGCTCCGCGGCGCAAACCTCTTGTTCCGTCTGATGCGACTGGTGGATGATCCCGAGTCGCAGGTCTTCCTGACGGAGCATCTCGCCGACGAGACCCGTCACGCCTGGCTCTGGACGCAGCGCATTTGCGAGCTCGGCGCCCAGCCCGTGCCGGTGCACGACGGCTACCAGGTGCGGATCGGCAAGCTCGTCGGTGTGCCGAAGACGATCGTCGACCTCTTTGCGCTCACGATCGTCGTCGAGCAGCGCGCACTTCGCCGCTACCAGCAGCATCTGCGCCGGCCGGACGTCCCCGAGCGCACGCGGGAGGTGCTCGAGGCCGTGACGAAGGACGAGGCCTGGCACATCGACTGGATCCGAACCAAGGCGCGCGAGTTCGCCGAGAAGGCCGGCGATCCGGAGTGGGTGGACCGCGCCATCAAGAAGTACCGAGCCATCGACGAGCAGGTGATGGCGGAGCTCGACGAGAAGGAGCGGGGGCTTGGGGGCTGAGGCGCCGGCCCAGGGCGCCCGCGCTCCCGGCTCCGATCCCGCTCCGGATTGGACTCCCCGTCTGCTTCGCGTCAAGAATCGCATCCTGATCGGGGCGGTCGAGGTGGTGCGGGGCCTGGTATGCGCGCTGCCGCGTGAGTCTTCCGTTGCGCTCGGTGCGAGTATCGGCCGCGCCTACGCGCGCGCGTACGGTCCGCGGACTGGAATCGCGCGCATCAACCTCGGCATCGGCTACCCCGAGCTCTCGGCGGCCGAGCGCAAGGCGATGCTCGTCGAGACGTACGCCAACCTCGGTCGCATGGTGGCCGAGACGGCGCGGCTGCAAACGAGCACTCGCGACGAGCTGCTCGAGATCGCGACGATCGAGGGCCTCGAGCATCTCGACCAGGCACGCAAGGCGTCACGAACGGGCGGCGCGATCATCCTCACGGCGCACTTCGGATCCTTCGAGCTCTTCGCTGCGATCATGGCGATCCGCGGTGTGCCGATCTCGATCGTGTACCGCACGGCGAACAATTCCTACCTCGATCGCATGATCAGGAGCTGGCGCGAGGCGAGCGGCATCGAGCTGATCCGCCGCGGTGTGGCGGCACGCGCCGTGTTGCGCTCGCTCGGCCGCGGCCGCTGCGTCGTGATGCCGCTCGACCAGGATACGCGCCTCGCCGAGGGCGTTTTCACGCCATTTTTCGGGCGCCCCGCCTGCACCCGAGACGGACCGGCGCGAATCGCGATGCGCCTGGGCGTGCCCGTCGTGCCCGCCTTCATGTTCCGGGTTGGCGCCGGCGCGCGGCACCAGATCCGATTCCTCCCGCCGCTCGTACTCGAGCCCGAGGGCCCCGACCGCAGGGCCACGGACGCGGCCGTCCTCGAGAACGTCCGGCGCATGAGCGCCGCGATCGAGGCAGCCGTCCGTGAGGCGCCCACCCAGTGGATCTGGAGCCACCGCCGCTGGAAGACCCAGCCCGAGGGGTTCCAGAAGCCCTATCGCAGCAAGGCCGACCGGCCGTTGCGGCGCCTCGGGAAGTGGCTCGGGCTACGGCGCAAGTAGAGTGGCCCTGCCACGTTCCGTCCGTTTCGTCCACTTCCCGGTAGGCGCCCACGAGGGCTGCTGCGGAAGGTCCCGGATGTTGCCGCCCTGTTGCCACCGCCCTCGAAGGGCTCTCAGCGCCGCAACGACGGCGCTTGCCGCGCTACTGCTCGCTGCGTCGTGGAGCGCTGCCTCGCACGCCCTCTCTGTGCCGCTGCGCCTCGGGGATGCGGTCGTCGGGAGCCTCGACACCCTGGGGCCGAGCGGAGCGAACACTCCGTCCGGCACGGGCGGCGTCAACTTCTGGGCCCACTGGTCGCTCCTACCCGGCAGCCTCCCGGTGGAGGAGGCCGACCTGCGCTGGCTCCAGCGCATAACGTTCTCGAAGCAGGTGCCGGGCTTTTCGAGCCCGAACCGGCCCTTCATCGATCCCCAGCCGGAGCATTCCCTTGGCTCCGCCAGCGCCGACATCCATCCCTGGTACGACATCTCGGGGAGCGCGCAGAACGCCCTCAGCCTCACGGGTGGCGGCGACGACCCGTGGATGGGCGACGGGCCGTTCGCACCGCTCACGCTCGCCCCGCTCGCGTTCACTGCCGAGACACTCGTCGTCGCAGTAAACGAGGCTGCGAAGCGGGCCGTGATCCTCGGCGGCGCGCAGTGGGGCTATGCGCTGGCCGTCGTCGGCGCCGCGACTCCCTCCGGCCCGACGGCGCTCGCTGACTCTGCCGCGCTGCGCGATCTCTTCAATGCCGCGCTGGCCGCCGACTTCCCGGGCTGGGCGCTCGTGGCGATCCCGGAGCCGACGTCGGCGCTGCTGCTGCTCGCCGGGCTGCTGCTTCTGGCTCATCCCGCCCGGCGGCGCAGAATTCTTTCTCTCAACACGGCGCTCCGGGAAGCGTCGAGAGGAAGTCGATCACCGCGCGCGTGAAGAGGTCATTGCGATCGCCCGCGATCATATGACCGGCCCCCGACACGTCGGCAAAGCGCGCGTGTGGCGCGAGCTCGAGAAAGTGCTGCACTCCCTCCTCGCTGAGCAGGTCCGAGAGGCGCCCGCGTACGAGAAGCGTCGGCACGTCGAGCGCACGTGCTGCGGCGTCGAGGCGTGCCGGTGTTTGGCCCGTGTACGCTGCGCCCACGCCCTGCAGGAAACGCGGATCCCAATGCCAGCGCCAGCGCCCGTCGGCTCCGCGCCGCAGGTTCTTCTCGAGGCCGCGCGCGTCGGGCGGACGATTGCGATGCGGCTGATACGCGGCCACCGCGTCGGCGGCCTCCTCGAGGCTCGCGAAGCCCTCTGGCCGCGCGAGCATGAACCCGATGATGCGCAGGGCGCCGTCGCGTTCCATGCGCGGCGCGATGTCCACGAGAACGACGGCGCAAACGTCGGCGCGAGGCTCTTCGCCCGCTGCCACCAGCGCCGTCATGCCGCCGAGAGAGGCGCCGACGACCGTGGCCGGCCGTCCCAGGCCCGCCAGCACGGCGCGGAGATCGCGCACGAAGTCGCCGAGCCGGTAGTCGCCTGTCTCCGACCAGCCGCTCTCGCCATGCCCGCGAAGATCGAGAGAGAGAGCATACCAGCCCCGCTCTGCCAGCTCGCGGGCGGTGTCGCCCCAGGCATGGCGCGTCTGGCCGCCGCCGTGGAGGAAGACCACGGGCTCGGCCTTGGGGTCGCCCCAGGCATCGGCTGCGAGCAGCATGCCACCGCCGACGTCGATCCGATGAGAGCACGGCAGGAGGGCATCGTCGTCGGCGCGCGTCTGGGCGGGGTTCAACTCGATTCCTCTTGGCGGAGAGATGTGGACTCGCGTTGAAGAGGCGGGGCCACCCGGCGCGAAGACGCAGCATAGCCCGGCACGTTGCCTCACGTGGACTCTCTGCCACACGCGGATCCTTCGGCTACCCTCTACGGCCCGCGGTCACCCCCCGAGGCGCAGCCCCGCCCCGGTAAGGAGACGAATGGCCCCTCCGGAGATCCCGGCCAAGCCGGTCGTGACGCTCGAGAACGCTTCTCTCGCCGAGATGTCGAAGAACGAGCGCATCAAGGCCGAGAGCAAGGGCCTCTACTACGTCTCCGACGGCAAGGGGAGCCTCCATGCGTTTCGCGACGAAATCGCGGCGCTCGAGCGCGGCGAGAAGCCCAGTATCGGCTCGGAGGCCAAGGAGCTCTCCAAGTTCCACGGCTTCTACAAGCAGCAGGGGCGCGGCGAGCGCGGCAAGAGGATTGCGGACGACTACTTCTTCATGGTCCGCATCAAATGCCCCGCCGGCGGCGCCCTGAGTCCGCGTCAGTGGATCGCCCTCGACGACGCCGCCGATCGCTTCGCGGACGGAACGATCCGCCTGACTTCGCGCCAGGCCATCCAGTACCACCATGTCTACGGGCCGAAGCTGGCGCCGCTGATCCGTCACCTAACGCGCAGCTACCGCCCGGACGCAACGCTCAGCGCTTGCGGCGATGTGAACCGCAACGTGATGACGTCTCCCATCGACGTGCTCGATCCGGAGCACGATGTGCGGGGAGCGGAGCTCGCCTACGAAATCGCGGAAGAGCTCGCGCCGAAGACGTCCTCCTACTTCCAAATCTGGCTCTCGGATGACGAGGGCAACAAGCACGGCGTCGTGAGCCCCGAGGAGCCGCTCTACGGCAGCCAATATCTGCCGCGGAAGTTCAAGGTCGGCATCGCGCATCCGAACGACAACTCGGTCGACGTCCTGACACAGGATGTGGGTCTGGTGCCCGCGACCGACAACGGCCGCGCCGACGGGAGCGTGTGGGACCTGCATTCCGGCGGCGGCCTCGGCATGACGCACAACAACGCTTCCACGGCGCCGCTGCTCGGCCTCTACTTCGGGCGCGTTCCGCGCCAGCAGGTGGTGGCTGCCGCGCGCGCGATCATGCTGCTCCAGAAGGAAAACGGCGATCGGAAGGATCGCCGCCAGTCGCGCTGGAAATACACGCTCCGGCGTCTCGGCGTCGACGCCGTGAAGGCCGAGCTTCGCGGGCGCTTCGGCCTCGATCTTGCCGACGCAGCGCCGCAGCCGCTCGCGCCCATGAACCTGCATCACGGCTGGCATCCGCAACGCGGCGGCGGCGGCTATTACGGCCTCTCCATCGAGAATGGTCGCATTCGGCAGGAGCTTCGCGCTGGTATTCGCGCCGCCGTGACGAGTCTCGGCCTCTCGGTTCGCCTCACGCCCCAGCAGGATCTGCTCTTCTGCGATGCTCCCGACCGCATGGCCCTCGAGGAGATCCTCGACCGGTACGGCGTACCGCGGCCGGAGTCGGTCTCGCTGGTTCGCCGCAATGCCATGGCTTGCCCGGCGAAGCCCACCTGCGGCCTTGCCATGACCGAGGCCGAGAACATCCTCCCGCAGTGGATCGATGCGATCGAGCAGGCCGGACTCGGCTCCGTGGACGTCGTGATCCGCATGACGGGCTGCCCCAATGGTTGCGCGCGCCCTCCCACGGCCGAGATCGGCATCTTCGGCTACGGCAAGAACGACCACGTCATTCTGGTGGGCGGCTCGCGCGAGGGCTCCCGCCTCGCGCACACGCTCTACGCGCGCATCGCCGGGGAGAAGATGGTGCCGGCCCTCGTCGGCCTGCTACGTACCATTCGCGACCACAACCCCGAGCGGCTACCCGCCGGAGAGCTTCTTCATCGCAGCGACCCCGTGCAGCTTCGCCCATGGCCCGGTGTCGAGGACGGCGCGACGTAGCGGCGCCAGATCAACCATCAC
>CAYGXT010000148.1:0-7181 GCA_964353695.1 uncultured Myxococcaceae bacterium | reverse complement strand
ACTTCGCTCGACCCGCTCGAAGCAGGGCCGCAGCGCCTCTGGGGTGAGGCCCGGAAGCCCGTTCTCCTGCTCCCACATCGCGAGAATCGGATCGTGCGTGCGGAACGCGTAACACAGGTTATGAACCGTCGAGCCACCGACGTTGCGACCCTGAAGGATCACGATGGCGCCGTCTGCGGTCTGGCGCATGCCCGCCTCTTCGAACAGGCGTGGCAGCATCTGATCTTCATGCTGCGTGAAGTCGGCCTTCGTCCAGTAGTGGCCCTGCTCGAGCAGGACGACGTCGTGCCCGGCGCTCGCGATCTCGGCCGCCACCACGGCCCCCCCGCCGCCGCTCCCGATCACGCAGACCTCTGCGCGCTCCTCGAGGTCACCGCCGCGTTCGAGAAGCTTCGTGATCACGTCGGATCCGTTTTGGGAAGGAGCAGCGGGCCGGCGTAGCCGACCAGCGGCCAGGTCTGCTCCTGGCTGTAGTAGCCGAGGAAGGAAAGGTTTCGCAGCGCCATGAACGCCTGGCGGCGCAGCGCGAGGCGGCTGCGCATCCAGCTCTCGAGCGAAGCGTCCTGCTCGGCCGGCGTCAACCGCGTGAAGCGTTTGAAGCAGAGGTCGAAGATGAAGGGGGCGTAGTCGACCACGTGGAGCAGCGTCGGTAGCGGCTGCGTGATCGCGGGATCGAGGGAGCCGCAGAGTGCGTCGATGGTCGGGACCGTGGCGGTATCGCGCACCCGCGGCGCGTCCGGCTGGTCGCTGTCGACCATGCGCTCGACGACCTGCGTCAGGATCTCCTGCTCCGCGGCGGAGAAGAAGCTCGTGGAGGGGAGTGCCTCGGCCGCTGCCGCGGGCACGGCACGCAGCTGCGCCAGCGCCGTGAAAGAAGCCGTGACTCCCGCCAGGCGGAGGAAGCCTCGGCGCGTGGTCGCGAGAGCTGCGAAGTTGGTGGGGGGCATCGTCTCGGGCCGACGGTACTCGGCCCAGCCGCGGACCTCAACGCGAGGCTCGCGCCAATGCCCTCCGCACGCTGGCCGGCAGATCGGCCTCGCTCGCGGCTCGCGGCGCGGCGGCTGCAACGTCGACCGTATTGTAAGTGTCCCAAAACAAGACGGGACCTGCGCCGAGCTCTCCGCGTGCTGCGCGCTCGCGGATGGCGGCCAATGCCTTGGCGCTGTAGGTCGTGTCGAGCTGAAGCCCGAGGGCTTTCGCAGCCGCGAGAGCCTCGGTCGCGGCCTTCGTAGGCGCGCCGTAGCCGGGGCCGAGCTGATCGCGTGCAAGAGAGAACTCGCTGGCGCTGATCTCGAGCTGCGGGACGGACGGGTCCGCCCGGCGCAGCAGACGCAGCGTCGAACGGGCTGTGCGTGCAAGGCTTGCCGAGGAGGGCGGAAGGATGTCCGTGACGAGCACACCCAGCACACGGCTGCGCAGGCCGGCAAGGCGCAGGCCGAGGGTGAGGCCGGCCACGGAGCCGCCGCTTCCCACCGGCAGGTAGATCGTCTCCGGCTCGGGGCAAGCGCCCGCACGCACCTGTTCGGCGAGCTCGAAGCCGGCCGAGACGAAGCCGACGTCGCCGAGCGCCGACGAGCCGCCTGTCGGAACGAGCTGAGGCCGCTCTCCCCGCAGCGCGCTGATGGCGAGGGCGCGAAGCGTCTGCACGGCTGCGCCTGCAACGTTGCCCGCGGCGATCTGCTGGGCGCCGTAAGCGAATTGGAGCCGCAGCGTTTCGCGCACGCCCGCGGTCACGGGCTGATCCACGAGCACCAGCACCGAGGCGACGCCGACCGAGCGGCCGAGGATCGTCATGGCCAGGCCGTGGTTGGTGCCAAGCCCACCGGTCGTAATGAGCGTCCGGCTCCCGCGTGCCAGCGCGCGGCCGAGCAGGAACTCGAGCTTGCGGGGCTTGTTTCCGCCGTAAAGAGGGCAGGAGCGGTCGTCACGCTTGACGAAGAGCAGCCCTTTGGCCACGCCGTCGAGCGCCAGACCCTCGACCGGCGTCGGGACGCAGACGAAGGGAACGCGCGGAAGCGCGCGTTCCAGCGCCGGAAACGCGCGGTAGAGCGGCAGATCGGCGTCGGCCACGCCCCCCTATCGCAAACCCCGCGCGATACCGCAAGCAGGCAGCGACGCCGCGGGCCGTGGGCCCATCCAAGATCTCGCATCCGCCTCGCAGATTGATTGACATTTCCCGCGGGGCTCTCGTACCCTGCATCGGCCTCGTTTCGTCGGAGGATCCATGGCCATCGTCGAGCCCGGAGCAGAGCAGGCCAGCGGCCGGCGCCGCCTGCGCTTGCGGAACCCGGCCACGCTCGAGCTCATCGACGAGATCGAGGTCCAGACCGCAGGCGACGTGCGGGCGGCCGTGGAGTCCGCACGCAAGGCGCAGCCGGAGTGGGCGGCGCTCAAGGTGGCCGAGCGAGGCAGGATCCTCTCACGCGCCATCCCGGTGCTGCTGGCGCGCCAGGAGGAGTTTCTCGACGTCATCGTGCGCGAGACGGGCAAGCCGCGGGCCGAGGCGCTCGCGGTGGAGAGCATGGCCGCCTGCGATGCCATCCAGTTCTGGGCGAAGCGAGCGCCAAGAATCCTTGCCGACCGCAAGCTGTCGATGCATTTGCTGAGGGCCAAGAAGCTCTGCATCGCCTATCGCCCTCTGGGCGTGGTCGGGATCATCACACCGTGGAACTTCCCGCTGATGCTGGCGCTCAACCCCACGATCCAGGCGCTGATGGCCGGTAACGCCGTGGTGCTGAAGCCGTCGGAGGTGACGCCCTTCTCCGGGCTGCTGATCCAGGAGCTGCTGCGCTCGACGCGCCTGCCGGATGGCGTGTTCCAGCTGCTGCTCGGTGACGGCGAGACGGGCGCGGCGCTGGTGGACGCGGGCGTCAACAAGATCTCCTTCACGGGGAGCGTGCGTACGGGCCGCAAGGTGGGCGAGGCCTGCGGTCGCAACCTCGTTCCGTGTACGCTCGAGCTCGGTGGCAAGGATCCGATGATCGTCTGCGCCGATGCGGACCTCGAGCGTGCGGCGAACGGTGCGGTCTTCGGCGCATTCAGCAACGCGGGGCAGATTTGCGTCTCCACCGAGCGTGTCTACGTGGTGGAGGAAGTGGCGGATGCCTTCACCCAGAAGGTGGTCGAGAAGACGGGGATGCTGCGCCAGGGAGCAAGCGGGGAGTTCGACGTCGGCCCGATGATCTGGCCCACGCAGCTCGAGATCGTTTCGCGCCACGTCGAGGACGCCCGCAGTCGCGGCGCGACGGTCCTCACGGGAGGGCGGCGCAACCCCGAGCTTGCTGGCCTTTTCTACGAGCCCACGGTCCTGACCGGCGTCACGCACGAGATGGCGGTGATGCGCGAGGAGACCTTCGGGCCCGTGCTGCCGATCATGCGCGTACGCGACGAGGAGGAGGCGCTGCGTCTGGCCAACGACTCGCGCTATGGCCTCAACGCCAACATTTGGACCCGGGATCGGCGCAAGGGCGAGCGCCTCGCGAGGGCCGTCCAGTCCGGCTCCGTCGTCGTGAACGACTGCATGCTCACCTATGGCGCGACGGAGTCACCCTTCGGCGGCGTGAAGGAGAGCGGGATCGGTCAGGTGAACGGTGAGACCGGTCTGCGCGGCTTCTGCCACGCCCAGTCGATCATCGTCGACCGCTTTGGCGCGAAGAACGAGTTTCTCTGGTATCCCTATTCGACCAAGAAGCTAGTCTGGCTCCAGAGGGTGATGCGCTGGGTCTGGGGCACGCCGCTCGGGCGATTGATCTCTTGAGCTTCTCGGACGGGCGTAGCCTGAAACTTCGGAGACGGGCATGATCGAGACGCTCCTGATTGCGACGGATGGCTCGGAAGGCGCGCTCGCCGCCGAACGCTTCGCACTCTCCCTTGCGAAGTCGCTCGGCGCCCGGGTTCGGGGCGTGACGGTGATCGAGACGGCGCGTGCACAGAGTCTTCGCGCAGCGACGCTCGGCGTGACGCCTCCGCCGCTGGAGGCGATCGAGGGCTTCTTGAAGGCCCGTGCCGATGCGATCTGTCAGCGGCTCTCGGAGCGGGCGCGCAGTGCGGGTCTCCAATTCGAGGTCGAGAGTGTGGCCGGCGCCGCCGACGACCGCATCGTGGAGCGGGGCGAGAGCGCCGACCTGATCGTCCTCGGTCGCGACGGTGAGAACCAGGCGTTCCGCACGGGCCTGATCGGCCCGACAGTCGACGCGGTGCTGCGCAAGACGACGCGCCCTTGCCTGGTGGTGCCGCCCGCAGCCGAGCTGGCCGGCCCGCTGCTCCTCGCCTTCGACGGCTCGCCCGGCTCCATCCTTGCCGCGCGCCTTGCGGTCGAGATCGGCACGCGCCTCGGGGCCAGCGTACATGTCTTCGTGGATTCGAAGGATAAAGGCAGGGGGGCGGCGCGCTTCGACGAGGTACGAAAGATCCTCGGCAACCTCGCCGTTCCGGGCCGCGAGACCTCCTCCACGCTCGGTCGCCCCGACGTGAAGCTGGTGGATGCTGCCCGCTCCTTGCGTGCGGGTCTCATCGTGATGGGTGCGTTCGCCCGCAACCGGCTCCACGAGTACTTCCTCGGCAGCAACGCGGCCGCCGTGGTTCGCAGCTCGCCGGTGGCGGTGCTGCTCGCGAGGTAGTGTGCCTGCGCACCCGATGCGTCTGCGCGAGCTGGGCGAGAAGCTCGGCCGCGAGATCCGCGGCAATGGCGAGGTGACACTTTCGGGTGTTGATTCGCTCGAGAGCGCCGGGCCGGGCGACCTCTCCTTCGTACGCTCCTTGGCCTGGGCGAAGAAGCTCTCGGTCACGCGGGCCGGCGCCGTGGTGGTGCCGAGCGTGGTCGAGACCGGCGAGCTTCCGGCCCTGGTCTCGCCGAACCCGGGCCTCGATTTCGCGCGCGCGGTGGCGCTGCTGTTGCCGCCGGAGAGCCCCGCGCCGGGGATCCATCCGAGCGCCTTCGTCTCGAGCGGCGCAGCCGTCGACGCCTCGGCCTCGGTCGGTCCTCTCTGCTCCGTGGGCGAGGGTGCGAGCATCGGTCCCCGCTCGGTGCTGCATGCGGGCGTGCACGTCTACCCGGGCGTGCGCGTGGGAGCCGACTGCAGGCTCCACGCCGGCAGCGTGCTGCGCGAGGGCACGGAGCTCGGGGATAGGGTGGCGCTCCAGCCGGGCGTCGTTCTCGGCGGGGACGGCTTCGGCTACGCCTTCGACGAGCAGGGCCGTCTCGAGAAGGTGCCGCAGGTTGGCCGCGTCGTGGTCGAGGATGATGTCGAGATCGGCGCGGGAACGACCGTCGATCGAGCGACGCTCGGCGAAACGCGCATCCGCGCCGGCGCGAAGATCGACAACCTGGTGATGATCGCCCACAACTGCGACGTGGGAGAGAATGCCGTGATCATCGCGCAGGCCGGGCTCGGGGGGAGCACGACGGTTGGCCGTCATGCGATCTTGATGGCGCAGTCCGGCGCCGCCGGTCACCTCGTCGTCGGCGAGCGAGCCTTCGTGGCGGCGCGCGCTGGCCTGCACAAGGACGTGTCTCCGGGCGCGCGCGTCTACGGCGCGCCTGCCCTGGAGGAGCGCCGCTGGCATCGGGTGGTGGCGGCCATGGGCCGCCTGCCGCAGGCGCTCCGGCGGCTGCGCGCCATCGAGAAGAAGCTCGGGATCGGGACGACGCCGGGCGAGGAGGGATGAGCGCACCCTCGGCGCCCGTGCTTTCCCTCTTCGAGCTGCGGCGCCGGCTGCGGGAGGCCGGCGACGAGGCGAGCCGCGCGCACTGGCTTGCCGCGCTGCGTGCGGATCCGCGTGAAGGCGCACGGGCGTTGCTGCAGGGCCTCGAGCGGCGGATCGAGAAGGAAGAGGCCGAGCTCGTGCGCATGGCTGCGCTTCTGGCGCGCCGCGGGGCCCTGCGCTCAGCAGGAGCCCGGCACGTAGCCGGAGTGGACGAGGTCGGTGTCGGGCCCCTCGCCGGGCCGGTCGTAGCGGCAGCGGTGGTGCTGCCCGATGAGGTCGACCTGCCGGGCCTCGACGACTCGAAACGGCTCGACGCGCGCACGCGCGAGCGTCTCGCCGCAGCGATCCGTGCCCAGGCGATCGCCGTTGCCGTAGCCGAGGTGGGGCCGGCGGAGCTCGATCGCCTGAATGTCTTCCACGCTTCGCTGCGCGCGATGCAGCGTGCGGTGGAGGGTCTCGCCGTGCGGCCCGACCATGTGCTGGTGGACGCGCGCACGATTCCCGGCATCGGCATGCCGCAGACGGCGATCGTACACGGAGATGCCCTCGACGCATCGATCGCCGCCGCCTCCATCGTGGCCAAGGTGTACCGGGATGCCCTGATGCGCGAGCTCGACGCCGTTCATCCGGGCTACGGCTTTGGGCACAATGCGGGCTACCCGACGCCCGAGCATCTCGAGGCGCTGCGCCGTCTCGGGCCGAGCCCGGTCCATCGGCGCTCGTTCGCGCCCGTGGCGGCTTGCGAGGTCGCCCGATGATCGAGAGGCTGATACGCACCGCGGTTGCCTCGAGCATCGTCGCGGCCGACACGCTGTTCCACGCGACGGCGGCCATTGCCGCGGGCGTTACCTTTGGCCCGACCCACGACGTGGTGAGCTGGCTCTACCGTGACTATGCGCGGATTGCGCTCGCGGGCTGCGGTGCGCGGCTGGTCTCCGCCGGCGAGCCGGGCCTCAAGGCTCGGCAGCGCTACGTCTTCGTCGCGAACCACCAGAGCCACCTCGACCCGATGGCGATCCTGGCGTCGCTTCCAAGGCATGGCGTGCGCTTCGTGGCGAAGCAGGAGCTGGGCAGGATCCCAATCTTCGGCCAGGCATTGCGAGCCACCGGCAGCGTCTTCGTGGCCCGCGACGACACGAGAGGCGACGTCGGCCGCCTCGACGAGCAAGGCATGCTGCTCGCGAAACGGATCTCCGTGCTCTTCTTCGCCGAGGGCGGGCGTGGCACGGACGGCAGACTCCGACCCTTCAAGAAGGGCGCGGCGGTCTTCGCGATCAAGACCGGGATGCCGCTGGTGCCCATCGGCGTCCACGGCTCCTTCGAGATCCTTCCCCCCGGCTACGAAGTGAAGCGCTCCGGCTGCGTCGGGGTCTCGATCGGCAAGCCGATCCAGACCCGCGGCCGAAGCCTCGACGAGCGCGAGGAGCTCACGCAGCAGCTGCACGACGCGGTAGCGGAGAGGATCGAGGAAGCGC
>CAYGXT010000147.1:0-7196 GCA_964353695.1 uncultured Myxococcaceae bacterium | reverse complement strand
CTGCGCCTTTTCGAGGTCATGGGAGCAATCCTCATACATCAATCTCGTATGTGAATTCCGCGAAACCCGGCTCGACGCTACCTCAGCCGTGCGCGGCGCGCGCAACGACCTCGTACTCGTCGACATGGGCGTCGGCAAGGTGCGACAGCAGCCGGCCTGCGAGCTCCGCCCGCGCGGGATGCGTTGCCCACGCCTCGTACTCGGCCCGGCTCGCCCAGAGCGCGGTCACGAGGAGGGGGCCCGCGGGATCCGCCGTCACCTGCAGCTCCGTGGCGAGGCAGCCCGCCTCTTGCACTGCGATCTCCAAGATCCCGGAATCACGGTAGACCGACAGGACGGCCTCTCGCGCGCCCGGGCGCGGGCTGAGGGTCAGCACGGTGCGAAGCATGAGAGAGTCTCCTCGCGACACAGCACGCAGCCGCACAGAGCGGTCGCAGGCGGACCCTACACGGCGCCGGCGACTGGCGCCGCCCCGCTCAGCCAGCGCGGTCGAAACCGCTTCAGCGCCTCAAACCAGGCAAGACAGAGCACGCCAGAGCTGACGGCGAGGGCCATCTCGCGAGCGTCGAGCAGGGCGAAGTGAAAGCTTTCGCGCGCGACCGGCCAGGCGAAGACCCCCACGAGAAAAGCGGCAGCGCCTCCCAGCACCCAACCCTGCGGTGCGTTGGGCCGGCGCAGCGTGGCAATCGGGCACTGCGTCCACGAGCGGTTCATGATGATGAGCGCGAGGTTCCCGGCAAACAGGGCCGTGAAAGCGAGGGCTCGCGCGTGCTCCTCCTGCGCCTCGCCACCCCGCGTGTAGGCCCAACCAAAGAGCGCGAGGGCCACGCCCAGCACGCTCGCTCCCTGGAGCAGGCTCCATCCCACGAGACGCCCGGAAAAGAGTGGCGAGTCGGTCCGCCGGGGCGGACGCCGCATCACGTCCGCCTCCGCTGGCTCCGCCTCGAAGACCAATGAGCAGGCCGGGTCGATCACGAGCTCGAGGAAGGCGATGTGTACTGGCAGCAGCACCAGCGGCCAGCCAAGAAGCACAGGAAGCAGCGACATGCCCGCGATCGGTACGTGGACCGCAACGATGTAGGCGACGGCCTTGCGCAGGTTGTCGAAGACGCGGCGGCCAAGGCTCACGGCTCCGACGATGGACGCGAAGTCGTCGTCCGTGAGGACGAGGTCCGCAGCCTCGCGCGCGACGTCCGTACCGCGCGCTCCCATGGCGATCCCGATGTGGGCCGCCCGCAGGGCCGGGGCGTCGTTCACGCCGTCGCCCGTCATGGCGACGATCTCGCCCTGCGCCTCCAGCGCCGAGACGATGCGGAGCTTCTGCTCCGGGACGGCGCGCGCCACGATCGTCGCGCAGCGGAGCCGGCTGCCGAGCGTCTCCGCATCCATCGTCTCGAGCTCGGCGCCGAGCACCACTTCGTCGTCCGGCAGGCCAATCGCCCGCGCCACGCTGCGTGCAGTCTCCGGATGATCGCCGGTGATCATCAGTACGCGGATGCCGGCGCGCTGGCATTCCGCGATGGCCGCGGGCACGGCCGCGCGCACGGGATCGGCGAGGCCGACCAGCCCGAGCAGCTCGAAATCGAAGTCGTGCTGGCCCTCGGGTAGATCCACTTCCGCGAAGAAGGCTCGGGCCACGGCGAGCACGCGGAGGCCGTCCGCCGCCATGGCCTCCACGTCCGCCCGTAGCTCCGCGTGTGCAACCTCGTTCATGTGACATAGATCGGCGACGGCCTCGGGCGCTCCCTTTGCCGCGATCACGTGTTGGCCTCCCTCGGGTGCTCGCCATACGTGGGAGAGCGCCAGCAGCTCGGCCGAGAGCGGGTACTCGCGCACGAGAGCCCAGTCGCCGTGCAGATGCTCGGTATCGGCCAGCGCTCCTAGCCCGAGCGCGTGGAAGGCGCGCTCCATTGGATCGAAGGGGTCGCGCTGGCTGGCGAGGATCCCGAACTCGACCAGCTCATGCAGCTCTTCGGGCAGCGACGTCGTAGCGGCTGGCGGGACATCGAGCAGAGCGCCACCCCCGGAAAGGCGCGCGATCGTCATGCGGTTCTCGGTGAGCGTCCCGGTCTTGTCCACGCAGAGGACGGTTGCCGCACCCAATGCCTCGACCGCCGGCACGCGCCGCGTGAGCACGCGATGCTTCGAGAGCCGCCACGCGCCGACGGCGAGGAAGACGGTGAGCACGACCGGGAACTCCTGGGGAAGGACAGCCATGGCAAGCGTGAGTCCCGCCAGAAGACCGCGGGTCCAGTCGCCACGCGTGGCGCCGTAGACAACGGCGAGGAAGGCGCAGAGCACGAGCCCCGCCGCCGCAACGCGCCGGACGGTGCGACCCACCTCGCGCTCGAGCGGCGTCGGCTCCGTCACCGCACCGCGAAGGAAGCCTCCAATCCGCCCCAGCTCCGTGGCGGCGCCCGTGGCTAGCACCTCGGCGACGCCACGGCCGCGGACGACGAGTGTCCCGGACCAGAGCAAGGAGAGATCGTCGCCGCCGGGCCGTGAGAGCAGGTCCGGGGCCTGCGCCGCGGCATGCTTGCGCACGGGCACGGACTCTCCGGTGAGCAGCGACTCATCCAGCTCGAGGCCGAAGCCCGCGAGGAGCCAGATGTCGGCAGGCACGCGATCGCCCTCTGCCAGCACGACCGCGTCGCCGCGCACGACCTCACGACCGGGCACGCGGCGCTGGGCGCCGTCGCGGATTACGAGGGCGCGTGGGCTCGACAGATCGCGCAGCGCACGGAGCGCCCGCTCCGTACGCCGCTCCTGTCGCAGCGTGATGCCGAGGACGACGACCACGAAGGAGAGGAGCGTCAGCGCCTCGCGCAGATCGCCGAGCAGCAGGTAGAGCCCGCCCGTCGCGAGCAGCAGCAGGAACATCGGCTCCGAGGCCACCGCGAGCGCCGCGGCGGCAAGCGAAGGCGGCCGCTCGGAGGGCAGCTCGTTCGGCCCCTCCGCCTCGAGAAGGCGCGCGGCCTCCGCTTCGGAGAGCCCGCGGATCGCGCGCAGGTCGAGCTCGGCGGACATGGGGACGCTACTCGCAACGCCCGGTCAGCACTCGGACGGCTTCGTCGGCGGCTTCTTGCGGGCGTAGAAGCCCGCGTGCCGCGCCACCATCAGATACTTGGTGAACCAGCGGTTCGTCTCTTCCTCATGCTCACTCCGTGTCTCACGGCTGGCCGGCTCGAAGAAGCAGGTTGGATCCTCGGCCATGTAGTCGCCCGAGTGATACCACGCCATCGCCCGGCAGCCGCCACAGGTGTACTGGTAGCGGCAGCGGCCACAGCGGCCCTTGAGCTGACTGCGGTCGGTGATCTCCTGGAAGAGCCTGCTCGAGAGCACCAGCTCGTCGAGAGGTTTCTCGCGCACGTTGCCAGCCGAGAGCGCATCCAACAGCACGGGGCAGACCGAGACGTCGCCCTCGGCGGTGAGCGTGATCCAGTTGCCTACCCAGCAGCCGATCGGCGGATTGTGCGGAATGCCCGCCTCGAGCCCCCCCGAGGCGCGGTCGTAGAGTTCGGGCGCCAGGAAGAACGGCGTGTAGCTCACATAGCCGTTCACGTGACTGCGCAGCACTGGATGGAACGAGCGCTCGAGGTCTTCCCGCTCGAAAGCGGCTTGGTGGAAGTGATTGCTGCCCGAGCCCCGCGCCACGAGCGGCGCGCGGTTGAACGAGATCCGGTTCTTGATCAGATACTCGACCGTTCGCTCGAAGCTCTCCGTATTGTGCTTGCCGATCGTCACGATCACGTGGCGGTCGATGCCGAGCTCCTTGCACAGCTCCAGCACCTCGAGGGTGCGGTCGCAGTCGGCGTCGCGGGTCTCGGCGTTGTCCTCGTCCATCGAGTTGAGGCCGAGGGCGATGGTGACCTTGCCCCTCGTCGCGTCCTTGATCTCCTGCAAGCGCTCGCGCGTCAGCAGCTCGCCGTTGGAGCAGACCTTGCACTGGTAGCCGAGCTCGGCCGTCAGACGCAGCAGATCAAAGGCATCCTTGCGCACCAGGAACTCGCCGCCGCTCCAGCCCACGGCCTTGACGCCAAGATTTCTTGCGGGCAGCAGGACGAGGTCGCGGATCTCCTCGAGGCTGAGCTCGCGCTTGCGGCTCTCGGCCACGACCTTGCGCTCGTTGCTCCCCGTCATGCACATGGGGCAGCGCAGGTTGCAGCGCCGGGTCGCTTCGAAGTAGATCGCGCTGAAGCTACGCCCCATCGTCACGCCCCCCCCGACCGCCAAACCCGCTGAACGGCGGGCGCGCCATGAACTACAGGAAGGCCAGAAGCCGACATATGACGTCAGTCATACGTTTCAAGCCTCGGTCTCCCTCGCCGATCCATCCTCTGGATTCACCCAGGCCAGCGGCGCCACGGCAACCTCAGCCGGGGTGAGTTCGATCTCCACCACCATGCAGGGTGGCCGAAGCCCCGCGTCTACGCGAGGTCCCGGTCCTTGAAGAACATCGCCGACTGGTCGCCGGCGTAGACCAGCCGCTCTTCCTGCACGAAGCGGAACTCGCAGCGCATCACCACCCGCCTCGGCCCGTCGCGCCACTGCGTCTCATGCGCGTGGAGCTCGAGCGGCGGGCCGATCCGCGCCAGCGACTTGAAGTCTGCCCGGTGGATCCGGTTGCCGAAGCCGCTCCAGCCCTCGTCCCAGCGAATGCCGTGGAAGAGCCACGCTTGCAGGCAGCCGAGGCTCCCCGTCGCCATCAGGATCTCGCCCGCGGAGACGTGAGCCGGGTGGAGCAGATCCACTCGTTGCTCGCGGGCGAAGGGCAGCACGCGCGTCGTGTCGAGCCGCGCCTCGAGAGCGTGCGCAGCGCCGTCCACCGATACGATCTCGTCCACGAGGAAGGCGGCCTCGCGGTAGAGGAAGGGGTCGAGGAAGCGGCGGAGCTCCGCCGGATCGAGGGGGCCGGGTTTCACGGGGCGAAGATCCTCCTGGCTCGAGCCTCATGGTTCCGGCACGCGGGGCTTCTCGCTACGCGTACCGGCGCGGGCGGGCGGGGACGGTATGCTCGGTTTCCCCGGGAGGTGCAAGACATGGGCTGCGACTGGAAGCTGGTGGGCGGATCCTTGATCGACGGTACGGGAGCCAAGGCCGTGCGCGCCGACGTTGCGATCACGGGCGGCCGGGTGACTGCCGTGGGCGAGCTCCAGGATCTCGAGGCTGCACAGAGTCTCGACTGTACGGGTCGCATCGTGACGCCAGGCTTCATCGACATCCACTCCCATGCCGACTGGATCCTACCGGCTCCCGATCACGGCGTGCTGGTCGAGCCCTTCGTGCGCCAGGGCGTGACGAGCGTGGTGACGGGCAACTGCGGCTTCAGCCCTGCGCCGGTCTCGGACGTGAGCCGCGAGAGCGCGCGCGCTGCGAGCCGACTGATGCACGATGGCTCGCTCGCGCCGGAGTGGGAGACGATGGGCGCCTTTCTCGACCATCTGGAGCGGGGGGGCGTCGCCCTCAACGTCGCGCAGCTCGTGGGGCACGGGAGCGTTCGCAGCGCGGTGACCGGGGTGCTCGAGACGCGCGCACCAAAGCCCGACGAGCTGCGCGCGATGCAGCGGCTCGTGGAGGAAGCGCTCGACGCCGGCTGTGCGGGCATCTCCACCGGTCTCGGCTACGCGCCGGGCATCTTCTCGGGCGAGGAGGAGCTCACGGCCTTCGCCAGCATGGCCGCGCGGCGAGGCAGGCTCTTCACCTCGCATCTCAAGGCCTACAGCTGGGCCAGCGGCGTCTACGCGCACGATCCGAAGCAGGATCCCCACAACCTGACCGCCATCCGCGAGATCCTGAACGTGGCGCGAGCCGCCGGCGTGCGGCTGCAGATCAGTCACCTGATCTTCGTGGGGCGCAACACCTGGCCCAATCACGGCGAGGCGCTGCGTCTGATCGAGGACGCTCACGCGCAGGGCCTCGACGTCGCCTTCGATGCCTTCCCCTACACCGCCGGCAACACCACCTGCGCCGTGATCTTTCCGGCGGCGATCCTGCCGAAGCTCGAGGAGGTGCTGCGCGACCCCGAGCAGCTCGCGGGTCTGGCGCGCTTCGCCGAGATGGCCTTCGGCGCCGTGGGCTTCGGCCTCGCCGACATCCAGCTCATGCACTGCGACGTACCGGAGTGGAATCATCTCGACGGACTACGCGTTCCCGAGGCCGCGGCGCGGCTTGGGATGGAGCCCTTCGAGTTCTACGCACGGCTCACCGTCGCAAGCCACCGCAACGCGCGCGTTCTCAATCACACCTACAGCGGCGACCGTGGCGAGGAGGACGCGCTGCGCGCTGTGCTTGCCCATCCCCTGTGCACGATCGAGACCGATACCCTCCTCACCGAGCAGGGGCACCAGAATCCGGCGAGCTTCGGGACCTTTCCACGCGTGCTCTCCACCTACGTGCGCGAAGGGCTGTTCTCGCTGGAGGAGGCCGTGCGGCGCATGACGGGCGCGGCGGCCGATCGCCTGGGCTGGAGCGAGCGCGGCCTCGTGCGCCGCGGCCAGGCCGCCGATCTGGTGGTCTTCGATCCCAAACGCCTCGCCGACCGCGCCAGCTTCGCCGAGCCCGCGCTGGCGCCCGAGGGCATCGACGACGTATTCGTGAATGGCAGGGCCGTGCTGCGCGCAGGGCGCTACGACGCCGGCGCGAAGGCGGGAGTCGTGATCCGGACCTGAAGCCCCGAGCCGCGTCGCGCTAGGAGCGCCGGAAACGCGAGAGCGTCATGGCCTCGAGCGAATCTTCTGCCACGCGCCAGGGGATCACGCGGGAGCGCATCCAGCGCACGGCCAACAGGTCGTAGAAGGCCGCAAAGGCGCGGTTCCACATGCCGTACTTCGAGACGCCATACAGGCGCGGGCGACTCTCCACCACGACCTCGACCACGCTGAAGCCCTCGAGCCGGAAGAGCGTCGGCAGGAAGCGGTGCATGCCCTTGAAGATCTTCACGCGCTCGACGCACTCGCGGCGAAAGGCGCGGTAGGTGCAGCCGGCGTCCTGGAGCACGTCTCCGGAAATCCAGTTTCGGATGCCGTTGGAGATGCGTGACTGCAGATGACGCCAGCCGGTGTCGCCCGTCATGCGGCTCTCGCGCCAACCGCAGGCGCAGTCCGCTACGCCCCGGCGCACGGGATCGATCAGCTTCGGCAAATCGCTCGGCGCATTCTGCAGGTCGCAGTCCATCACCACCAGGATCTCGCCGCGCG
>CAYGXT010000146.1:0-7221 GCA_964353695.1 uncultured Myxococcaceae bacterium | reverse complement strand
GCCTGGTGGTCGGCATCGCCATCACGAGCCAGACGCTTCGCAGCGCGATCCTCGGCGCGCTACGCGAGTACGCGATGCTGCGCGCGCTGGGCGTGCCACTGCGGGCGCTACGTGCCGTGGTGCTGGAGCAGGCTTTCTGGGTGGGCCTCGTCGGCGTCGGCATCACGGGCATCCTGACGCTGGCCGTGGTGGCGATCGCTGCGGCGTTTGAGATTCCGATCTCGCTCCCCTTCTGGAGCGTGGCGGCGGCGATGCTGCTGACGCTGGTCGTGGCGCTGATCTCCGGCCTGCTGGCGCTGGCGCCGCTGCGGGACACCGAGCCTGCCGAGCTGCTGCGATGAGCGCGGCCCCGCTCTCCCATGCACCGGACGGACGTGCGCCTTCCATCGTGGCGGAGGACCTGCACCGCAGCTTCGGGTCGGGCGCGACGGCCATCGAGGTGCTGCGCGGTATCTGCCTTGCGATCCAGCCCGGAGAGCTGACGCTCATCGTCGGCCCGTCGGGCTCGGGCAAGAGCACGCTGCTGTCGGTGCTCAGCGGCCTGCTGCGGCCCGATCAAGGCAGTGTCCATGTTCTCGACACGCCTTTGTGGGAGCTCGACGAGGGCGCGATCGACGCCTTTCGCCTTCGGCACTGCGGCTTCGTGTTTCAGGGCTTCAACCTCTTCGCGTCGCTGACGGCCCTCGAGCAGGTTCTGCTGCCGCTTCAGTATGCCGGCGTGCACGGGAGCGCGGCCGCCGACCGGGCCGCCGAGGCACTCGTCGCTGTCGGCCTCGGCGCGCAGGCGCAGCTGCGACCCCTCGAACTCTCCGGAGGCGAGAAGCAGCGCGTGGCGATCGCGCGCGCGCTCGCCAAGCGGCCCGAGGTCGTCTTCGCCGACGAGCCCACGAGCGCGCTCGACCGCGACAACGGGCGGAAGGTGATCGAGCTGCTGCGTCAGGCAGCGATCCTGCGAGGCGCGACGGTGCTCGCCGTCACCCATGATCCGCGCCTCGTGACTCATGCTGATCGCGTCCTGCGCATCGAGGATGGCCGGATTACGGGCGACGAGAGGGGACCGTTCCCCGAAATGGCAGACGCAAGAGAGGAGGCGCGCGCATGGCTCGCGGTGTGAAGCTGCTGGCGGGTGTACTCGGAATCGGGCTCGCAGTCATCGCGACGGGGCTCGCGGTACGGGCGCCGAGCGAGCGGTTGGAAGGGCGGCGTATGGCTGCGGCCGACCCGCGAGAGCCGCGTGAGGCGGCTGCCGTTGCCCGGGGCATCGTGGACGTGGAGGGGGGCATCGTGCAGCTCGCCGCGAGCCGCGACGGCATCGTGCAGAGCGTGCTGGTGGAGGAGGGGGAGAAGGTGGTTTCGGGCCAGGCGCTTGCCATGCTCGACGACCGCACGGCACAGCTTGCACTGGCTGTGGCCAGCGCCGAGCTTGCCCAGGCCGAGGCGACGCTCACACCGCTCGAGATCCGCGAGGCTGCCGCCCTGCGCGAGCGCGATCGGCTGCTGCCGCTGGCGCGGTCCGAGGCCATCTCGCGCAAGGCTCTCGACCAGGCGAGCGATGCGCTTCGCCTCGCGCTCTCGGAGCATGAAGCGCAGCGTGCAACGGTGGAGACGGCCCGCGCCCGCCGGGCGGCCGCCGAGCATGAGATCTCGCAGCGTACGGTCCGGGCTCCTTGCGACGGCGTCGTGGTGCGCCGGCTTGCGCGCCCGGGAGACGGCGTCAGCACGCTCAACGTGACGACGCTGTTCTGGCTCGCGCCGACGACCCCGCCCATCGTGCGCGCCGAGATCGAGGAATCCTTCGCGCAGCGAATCCGGACCGGGATGGCCGCCGAGGTCGTCGCCGAGAATGACGAGTCGCACAGCCTCGACGCGCGCGTCGTGCGCGTGGGACGGGCCTTCGGCCCGCGCCGGGTCACGGTTCACGAGCCCCGCGACCGCGCCGACGTCCGCGTGCTCGAGGTCGTGCTGGCCTTCGGCGACGCGCCGGCCGAGGCTCTTCTCGGACAGCGCGTAATCGTTCGCTTCCGCGAAGGGAAAGAAGAGAAGAACGCCACGCGAGCCCTAGATCCGGAAGTCGCTCCCGCGCCAGGGACGCCGATCGACGGGCGGATCGCCGAACAGGCCCCGTAGCCCGTCCACGAAGGCGAGGATTTCTTCGAGGCCCACGGGGTGAGCCCGCTCCCAGGCGGCAACGGCTCGTGCGGCCGCGGCGAAGTCGCGCTGCCGCTTGATGGCGAGTCCGTCCTCCCGCATCGTCTCCAGCTCTTCCTGGCGTGCGAGGCTCATCGCGCGGGCTCCCCGGCCAGGAGCGCATCGAGCTCCTTCTCGCGGTCGAAGAGACGGAAGTATTCGCGCACGCGGGAGAGGTCCACCTCCCCGAATTGCAGCAACCGCTCGATGTCGGCCAGGTCTCGCCGCTGGCGAGAAGGGTCGTTCGAGGAGGCCTGCACCTTGAGACCGATCAGGTCGGCGGCGTCGACGACGCGAAGCGATTGCCCGAGAACGACGTGCAGGCCAGCCCGTGCGAGCATGGCGTGGCCATGGGCACGGCGGGCGAAGAGAAAATCGACACGCCCGCGCGCAGGGTCCTCCGATACGTAGTTCGCGGCGTGTTCCGAGCGGTGGAGGACGGCGTAGCCGTGCGTACGCAACAGAGCGTCGGCGTCGTCCGCCCGCGCCCCATCCACCAGGAAGTCGAGACTTGCTGTGGCTCGCGCTGCACCATGGGCAGCCATGGCAAGCCCGCCAATCAAGGCATGCTCGATCGCCGCGCTTCGAAGCGCAGTATGGAGCTCGAGCAGAACGCTGCGAAGATCCATGCTCTCCACGGGCAAGTCCCTCACGGGACCGCGAGGCGACGGCGCCAGCGTGCCGGACGGCGCCTCGGCTGTCGAGCGGCGTGCTCGTCGGGCCTTCAGGGCGAGCATCCTGAACGGTCACCCGGCGGCGCCAGAGGAGTGTCAGCAGCTGGTGGATCGTGATTCGCCGCAATGGCAAGCCGGTCGAAGGTCCTCGCGGCGCCTCACCACAGACGCGCGATGCCGTAGTCGTCGAAGATCTCGTCCCGGCTGACCAGCGTCAGATGTTCGACCTGGGCCTGCGCGATCAAGAGCCGGTCGAACGGATCGCGATGGACGCCAGCGAGCGTCCCGGCACGCTGTGCGTGCGCGAGGGAGATGTCGAGCCCCGAAAAGCCCTGCGACAAAATGCAGCCGGGTACGTCGGTCGCGACGTCCAGAGCGCCCGGGAGCTTGCCCAGGCGCGCCTTCGTCGTGATCTCCCACACGCTCACTGCGCTCACGAATATCTGGCTCTTCGCGTCTGCGATACGCCGTCGGGCGCGCGGCGAGAGGCGCCGATCCCCGTCGAGCCACCAGACGAAGGCGTGCGTGTCGAGCAGAAGCTGCACGCTCACTGCTCCCAGGCGTCGAGCTCCTCGGGCGGTAGCGGCTCGAAGAAGGCCTCGGTCAGCGTGGCGCGACCCTTCATCGCGCCAAAGACGCGGGCGGGCTTACCTGCGGCGTAGGGGACGAGTCGGACCACGGGCTCCTTACCGCGGGCGATCACGATCTCCTCACCGGCGCACGCCTGCTCGATGAGCTTCGAAAGGTTCGTCTTCGCGGCGTGGACGGTCACGATCTTCATCGGGGAAGCCTTCATGGGAGCAACTCGGCGGGACCGACGGGGGCAACGTCAGCATAGGTTAGCTAATGCCCTTGGTCAATTCGTGCTTGCCCGTCCACGAAGGCGAGGATCTCTTCGAGGCCCGAGGGATGAGCCCGCTCCCAGGCGGCAACGGCGTGTGCGGCCGCGGCGAAGTCGCGCTGCCGATCGGCGGCGAGTCCGTCCTCCCGCAACGTCTCGAGCTCTCGCTGGCGTGCGAGGCTCATCGCGCGCAATCAGGTCAGCAGCGTCGGTCCGCGCCCCATCCACCAGGAAGTCGAGACTTGCCGTGGCTCGCGCTGCACCATGGGCAGCCATGGCGAGCCCACCGATCAAGGCGTGCTCGATCGCCGCGCTGTCGGGTTTGGGGCGAAGATCCCGATCAACCACCCGGCGGGGAGCCCCGGTCGCTCGCCTGAGCGAGTTATTCTGCCGAAACGGCGGGCGGTATCGTAAGATTGGTCTTCCGATCGGCGCCAGATCGCTCTGGCCAGGTCCACGAGCGCTGCGCCGCCTCCGGGGAGGCCAGTATGAACCGCAGCCCGCTCGCTCGACTCACACTCGTCCTTGCACTCGTCTCGCTCTTCGGCCTAGCCGCTGCCCAGAGCCCGTGCGCGCCCGGTGGCGAGCAGACGGCCGGCTCGACCGGTCTCGTGAACGGCCTTCTCCACGTCGGAGCCGTGCTTCGCGACGTGCAGGAGGCCCTCTGCCGGCTCTACGTGCTGACGGACAACGAGCGCGAGCTGCCGCGCTTCTGTCCGCGTCTGCCCGGCGTTTGCGAGCTGCTGATCGAGCCGGGTCCCTGTCGCGCCGCGATCCCGCGCTGGGGCGTCGATCCGAAGACCGGCCGCTGCGAGCCGTTCGTCTACGGAGGCTGCGGCGGCAACGCCAACAACTTCGAGACGCGAGAGGCGTGCGAGCAACGCTGCGGCGAGCCACGGCCGATCTGCAAGCTCCCGCCCGACGGTGGGCCCTGCGACGCCGCGATCCCGCGCTGGTACTTCGACGCCGGGAAGGGACAGTGCGCCGAGTTCATCTACGGTGGCTGCCAGGGCAACGAGAACAACTTCACCTCCGAAGACGCGTGCCGGAAGGAATGCGGCGGCGAGTCGATCCCCGTCTGCCAGCTCCTGGCCGACACTGGACCGTGTACAGCTGCATTCCGCCGCTGGCACTTCGACACGAAGAGCGGTGAGTGCTCGCCATTCGTCTACGGCGGCTGCGGTGGCAACGCCAACAACTTCGAGACGCGAGAGGCGTGCGAGAAGGGCTGCTCCGTGCCCGACGTGTGCTCGCTCGGCGCAGATCCCGGCCCCTGCAAGGCCGCGATCCCACGCTGGTTCCACGATCCCAGGACGAACCGCTGCGAGCTCTTCACGTGGGGCGGCTGCGGTGGCAATGCCAACCAGTTCGTCTCTCTCGCCGAGTGCGAACAAGCGTGCCCTTCGTGCCGGGAGGGTCTCTGCCTCCCGCATCAGGAGTGCCGGCTCTACAAGGAGCCTGCCTGCCTGCCGGGCGCGTCTTGCGCGCCCGAGGCCTACTGCGCCGACACGTGCGAGAGGTTCCCCTGCCCGCTTGGGCAGGTATGCGTGCTCCAGCAGGTGCAGTGCGTGCGAGCGCCGTGCCCCCCGATCGCGCAGTGCGTGCCCCATGATCCCTGCGCCACGGTCCGCTGCATGGCGCCGATGGCATGCCAGGTCGACGTGTCGACGGGCCAGCCCTACTGCGCCGTCCCCGTGCCCTGACAGGGCCGAGCGTTCGGAGCTGCTTCTCCGCGAATGTCATCGAAGCACTCGAGAAAGGGTAGGCTCGAACAGCGTGGCAACACGGACGCGGGATGACGCAGGGCCGTCGGCGACGGCACGAAGCCGACAGCTCTCCGGTGTAGTGATCCTCGCGCTGGCGGCCGGCTATCTGATCCTCGCCTTCTCGATGTACCGGTCCGCACTTAACGGCCCGCCGATCTCGGACGACTTCATCGACCTCGTCAACCCATGGATCACGGACCCCAGCCCCGCGAAGCTGCTGGCCCTCTTCGATCCCACGAGCCAGGCGTCCATCAGCCTCACCAACTACAAGCCGGTGTCGGGTCTGGTGCATGTGCTGCAGGCGTGGCTCCACCCGGAGAACTCCCTCGCCTATCACGCGGAGAACATGGGGCTGCACGTCCTCGCGTCGGTCCTGCTCGCGATGTTTTTCGCCTCGACCGGAATCGTGGCCGGCGGCGCCGCGCTCGGCGGCCTCTTCTTCCTGGTACATCCGGCGAACGTCGAGGCGGTGGCGTGGATGCGGCAGCTCTGGACGCCGCTGTGCATGGTCCTCTCCCTCGCGGCCCTGCTCGCCCTGCCGCGGCGCCCCGGCCTCGCCACTCTGCTCTTCGTGTTGGCGCTCGGCTCGAAGGCCTCGGCGCTCTTCGTGCTGCCGGTGGCGGCCGTGCTGGGGTGGTGTCGCGCGCCGGAGCGCGCCGCGACGGACGCGCCCGCGGCAGCAGAGCGCTGGCCCTGGAAATGGCTCGCCGGGTGGACGCTGCTCTGCATCGCGTTCTCGGTCGCGCAGTCGAAGGCAACCGTCGGCTCGGGGCCGACGGTCGACCTCGATCCATGGCTGCGGCTCTGGACGAGCGCGACCTTTCCGGCACGCTATCTGGCGATGGGACTGACCTCCTTCGGTGTAGGATGGGGACAGGAACTCGAGCCCGTCCGCTCGTGGCTCGATCCATGGTGGCTCGCCTCCCTCGTCCTGCTCCCCGCGCTCGCCGTGCGCACCCTCCATGGGCTCCGCGCACGCGATCCGGAGGCCGCGGGCTGGGTCTGGGCTGCCGCCGGCTTCGCACCGGTCTCGCAGATCGTTCCCTTCATCTTCCCCATCGCGGACCGCTATCTCTACTTCATCCTGCCCGGAGTTCTGCTTGCCGTGCTGCAGATGGCGATGCACATGCTGCAGCGCATGCCGGAGGACAGGAGCCGGCTCTGGGGCCGCCTGCTGGCGGGATCCGTCTTCGGCGTCTGCATCCTCTTCTCCCAGGCGAGCGTCGGCCGCGCTGCGCTCTGGCGCTCGTCGATCACGCTCCTCATCGATGCGGCGCGAAACAACCCGGACGGGATCGCAGCGAACATGCTGCAGGCCCGCCGTGCCGCCGCCATCGGCGATGTCGAGGGCACGGTCGGTCCGCTTCGCACGGCGCACCTTCGTGGCTGGGACTGGTACGAGGGGCTGCTCACCGACCCGGTCTTTGCTCCCGTGCGCCCCGATCCGCGCTTCCAGGCGCTGGTGCGGGAGTTCGCGGAGGCGGCCGTCGCGCGCCTGCAACGGCTCAACCGCGAGACCCAGCAGGACCTCGTACAGCTTGCCGACGCCTACCGCCTGCTCGGTGACAACGCGAAGGCCGAGGCGCTGCTCGAGCGAGCCCTCGCCCTCGGCGGGGCGGTAGACGACCTGGTACGCGAGCGCCTCGAACGCCTGCGTAGTGGAGCGGCCCGCTGAGGCGCCGCCATTGGAGGACAGACTCTCCCACGCGACACTTGATGGCGTCGGCTCCCCTCGTCGGATCGCCCCGCGCGG
>CAYGXT010000145.1:0-7278 GCA_964353695.1 uncultured Myxococcaceae bacterium | reverse complement strand
GTAGAGGAAGCTCAAGCGGCAGACCATGTAGATGCCGGCCGTCACCATGGTGGCGGCGTGGATCAGCGCCGAGACGGGCGTGGGGCCGGCCATCGCGTCGGGCAGCCAGACGTAGAGCGGGATCTGCGCCGATTTTCCGGCCGCACCCACGAAGAAGCAGAGCCCGATCAGCGTCGCGAGCTTCCATTCCGGGGCGCCCGGGAGGAAGCCGAGCCAGTGGGGAAGCTGCACCGTCTTCTCCGCGATCAGCGGGAAGGCGGCCTCGATCCCCCGGAAGACCACGGCCTCATTCGCGCGCTCTGCCGGGAGCACGCCGGCGATTGCTGTGAAGAGCAGGAAGATGCCGATCAGGAAGCCGAAGTCGCCGATGCGATTGACGATGAACGCCTTCGCCCCACAGTAGGCGTTCCAGCGATCCGAAAACCAGAAGCCGATCAGCAGGTAGGAGCAGAGACCGACACCCTCCCAGCCGAGGAACATCAGCAGCAGGTTGTCGGCGAGCACCAGCGTCAGCATCGAGAACGTGAAGAGGTTGAGGTAGCAGAAGAAACGCTGAAACCCGGTGTCGTCCCGGTGGTCGTCGTCCATGTAGCCGATCGAGTAGACGTGGATCAGGAAGCCTACGCCCGAGACCAGCAGGATCATGATCGCGGAGACGGGATCGAGAGCGAGCGAGATCTCCGCGCTGAAACTTCCCGCTCCGATCCACGGGGCCACGCGGTCCACGAGCAGGCGCTTGCCCACCGGCAATGCGATCAGGTGCCAGAGCGCCAGCAGGGAGAGAAGGAAGGAAACGAGGACGCTCCCGCAGGAGAGCACGATCGTTGCGCTGCGGCCCAACGGGCGCCGGAAGAGGCCAAGAAGGATTCCGCTCGCAGCGGCAGATGCGAGTGGCAGGAGCGGGATCCAGCGCAGCCAGTCGGAGTCCGTCACCACCGTAGGAGACTCACGTCCTCGACGTTCACGGAGTCGCGGTTCCGGAACAGCGAGATCACGATGCCGAGGCCGACCGCGACCTCGGCCGCCGCCACCGTGATCACCATCAGCACGAAGACGTGGCCCAGGGTGTCGCCCCAGGCCCGTGCGAAGGCCACGAACGAGAGATTCACAGCGTTCAGCATCAGCTCGATGGACATCAGGATCACGACCAGGTTGCGGCGCGTGAGCGCGCCGATCGTGCCGATGGCAAAGAGAATGGCCGAGAGGCCGATCACGTGCTCGAGGGGGATCACCACGCTAGGAGAGCCTCCGCTTCGCGAGGACGACCGCGCCCACGATGGCGGCCAGCAGGATGAACGAGGTCACCTCGAAGGCCACGTCGTAGGTGCGATAGAGCGAGAGCCCCACCTGTCGGTAGGAGCCGAAATCAGCCGGGATCTCCACCACCTTCGGCAGCGCGCCCGGCAGCAGCGCCAGGAAGCTTCCGAGCGCCCAGACGCCGAGCGCGACGCCGGCCAGCTTTACGAGGCGGGAGCGGGACGGCGAGAATTCGTCGGAGCGCAGGTTCAGCAGCATCACGACGAAGAGGAAGAGCACGAGGATGGCGCCGGCATAGACCATGATCTGGAGCACGGCGACGAAGTGGGCATCGAGCACGACATAGATGCCTGCGAGCGCGATCATGGTGACGACGAGGCTCATGGCGCCGGCAATGGTGTTGCGGACGTTCAGCACCATGCCGAGCGCCGAAACGACGGCGAGCAGGGCCAGGACGTAGAAGACTGCGGCCGCGAAGCTCACTTCGCCCCCTGCACCAGCAGGATCAAGGCCCCCGTCACGAAGATATTCACGAGCGAGAGCGGCAGGATGATCTTCCAGCACAGATCCATGACCTGGTCGTAGCGGAATCGCGGCAGGGTCCAGCGGATCTGCATCTGGAGCCAGATCAGGATCACGACCTTCAGCAGGAAGGTCGCCACGTGGGCAATCATGCAGAGAGCAGTCGCGAGAGTGGCGCCCATCATGGGCGTAAGGCCGCCAATGATGCTGTCCTTCGAAAGGTAGGGGATCGACCAGCCGCCGAAGAAGACGGTGGCCAGCAGCGCGGCGATCACCACCACCTCGATGAACTCCGACATGTAGAACAGGCCGAAACGCATGCCGGAGTACTCCACGAGATACCCGGCCACGATCTCCGATTCGCCTTCGGGAAGGTCGAAGGGAGGGCGCTTGTTCTCGGCCATGATGCAGGTGAGGAACATCACGAAGCCGAGCGGCTGGACGAAAACTCCCCAGAACGGGACTTGGAGCCACGAGAGCCAACCCGGAAGGTTCTGCACCACGCCGAAGGTCTCGAGGAAGCCAAACAGGCGGAACGTCGCATCCTGCGCCACCGCCATGTCGGTGAGCTTGAGGGTCTGGAAGACCATGAACACGCCTACGACCGAGAGACCCATGGTGACCTCGTACGAGATCATCTGGGCCGAGGCGCGCAAGCTGCCGAGCATCGACCAGTTGTTGTTGCTGGCCCAGCCGGCCAGCACCGAGCCGTAGGTCGCGAGCGAGCCGATGGCGAAGATGTAGAGCAGGCCCCAGTCGAGGTCGGCGCCAACCAGCGTCGTGGGCTCGAAGCCCGGGAACTGATAGGTGGCACCGTAGGGGATCACGGCGAAGGCGATGATCGCCGGGATCGCCGCGAGGATCGGGGCCAGGGCGTGCAGGAAGCGGTTTGCCCCGTCCGGGACGAAGTCTTCCTTGCCGATCAGCTTGAGCACGTCGGCCACCGGATGGAACAGGCCGAGAATCGTCAAGCCGCCGATGTTGGCGCGGTTGGCGCCGATGCGGTCCTGCATCACGGCGCTCTGCTTGCGTTCGACCCAGGTGATGACGGGCGCGAACGCAGCCACGCATACCAGGATGATGAAGAGAACCTTGATGATGACGTCGATCGGCATCTAGTCTGCCTTCACCGCGACGGGGAGGCCCTGCTCTCCCACGCTCTCGAGGTCAATTCCGCGAAAGGCGGAGGCCAGCTTGCCGAGGCCCCGCGAGACCTCCCCCACCTCGAATTTTTCGTCGAAGCCCGCGAGACCGAGCGCGGCGCCAAGGCGGGAGAGCACCTCACCATCGGCATAGGCCTCGAAGCTCGGCTCGATCACGGGCCAACTCCGCTGCACGCGGCCTGCGTGGTTGGTGTAGGTGGCGTGCTTTTCGGCGGCGTGTCGCACGGGCAGCAGCACGTGGGCTACGCGCTCGAGCTCGGAGCGGTGCGTGTCGAGCACGATCACGGTGTCGAGCTTCGCCAGCTCCTGCTCACTCCCAAAATAGCCGGGGCCGAGCAGGTCGTGGCCGAGAACGACGAGACCCTCTACGCCGCCGCCGCGAATACCGTCGGCTACGCCCCGCGCGTCGGCGAAGCCGAGCAGGCGCGCACCTTCACCGTTCGGCGCCTTCTCGGCCTTGATCAACAGATCGTCGGCCTCGCCGGTCGGGATCGCCACGCCCGCAAGATCGCTGCCGAGGGCTGCGAGGAAGCGCCGGAAGGTCGCGAGATCCTCGTTGCTCGCGAACGCCGAGGCGACACCCGCAATCACGCCCGGACCTTTCGCCTGCACCAGGCGGCGCAGACGCGCCGCCGCTTCATCGATGGCCTGCCCGTAGGCTGTGGCTTCGAGCGTTCCCTGTGCACTGCGCAGCATTGCTCGCTCCAGACGATCCGGAGCGCCGATCTGCTTGTACGTCATGCGCCCTGCGTCGCAGATCCAGGTCTCGTTCACGGCGTCGTTGCGCCGCGGGACGTAGCGGTAGACCTTGTTGTTGGCGACGCCGAGAAAGACGTTGCAGCCGTTGGCGCAGCCGGTGCAGATCCCCGGCGGCTCTTCGAGGAACCAGACGCGGATCTTGAAACGAAAATCCTTGGTCGTGAGCGCACCGACGGGACAGATGTCGGCGATGTTCATCGAGTAGGGGTTGTCGACCTTGGTGCCCGGGAAGGTCTCGACCACGGAGTGATCGCCGCGGTTGAAGACTCCCAGCTCACCCGTCTCCGATACCTCGCGGCAGAAGCGCACGCAGCGGCGGCATAGAATGCAGCGCTCCTGATCGAACGTGATCGTCGGGCCTAGATCGACGCGCTTCTTGAGGGCGCGGCGGGGCTCTTCGGTGCGCGCGTGCGTGGCGCCGTACTCGAAGGCGTAGTCCTGCAGCTTGCACTCGCCCGCCTGATCGCAGATCGGGCAGTCGAGGGGATGGTTGACCAGCAGCAGCTCCATCACACCTTCGCGCGCCTTCTTCACGCGCTCGCTCTTGGTGCGTACGACCATGCCGTCCTTGATCGGCGTGTTGCAGCCGATCTGCAGCTTCGGGAAGCCCTCGACCTCCACCTGGCAGAGCCGGCAGGAGCCGTCGACGCTGAGCTTCGGATGCCAGCAGTAGTGCGGCACGTCGACGCCATTCATCAGGAGACCGAGATCGTCGAGGGCCTGCAGGATGGTGCGGCCGTCGGCAACCTCGTAGTCCACACCGTCGACGCTGAGCTTCGCCATCTAGAGCTCGAAGCTCTCGGGGAAGGGGCACTTGCCCTGCTTCACGTGAAGCTCGAAATCCTCGCGGAAGTGGCGGAGCATGCCCTGCACGGGCCACGCCGCCGCGTCGGCAAAGGCACAGATCGTCGCCCCTTCCATCTTGCCCGCGATGTCCGCCAGGATATCGATGTCCTCCATCGAGCCCGCGCCGCGCTCGATTCGCGTGATGATCTTATGCAGCCAGCCCGTGCCCTCACGGCACTGCGTGCACTGGCCGCAAGATTCGTCGCGGAAGAAATACGTGATGACGCAGCTCGCGCGAACCATGCAGGTGGTCTCGTCCATCACGATGATGCCGCCCGTACCGAGCATGGTCTTGCGCTCACGCAGGAACTCGTTCGCCATCTGCACGTCGATCTGGTCGGCCGGCAAGATCGGCATGGACATGCCGCCGGGGATCGCGCCCTTCAGCTTGCGGCCGTTCGCAACGCCGCCCGCGTGCTCGAAGATGATCTCGTCGAGGCGCGTGCCCAGCGGCAGTTCGAAGAGCCCAGGCCGCGTGACGTGGCCCGAGACGCCGAAGATCGTGGTGCCAGGGCTTTTTTCAGTGCCGAAGCCCTTGAACCACTCCGGACCGCGGTTGAGGATGTGCCGCACGTGGCTGAACGTCTCGACGTTGTTCACCGTGGTCGGCATGCCGAAGGCGCCGTGCTGCGCCGGAAACGGCGGCTTCTTTCGCGGCTGGCCCTTCTTGCCCTCGAGCGACTCGAGCAGGCCGGTCTCTTCGCCACAGATGTAGGCACCGGCGCCCAGCATGAGCACCACGTCGTGACGAAAGCCCGTGCCGAGGCAATTGGCGCCGAGAATCCCCGCGGCGTAGCACTCTTCGAGGGCGCGCCGAATCGAGGCTCCGGGGCCGGCGTACTCGCCCCGGCAGTAGATGAAGGTCTTCTCGGCCTGCATCGCCCAGGCGCCGATCAGGATGCCCTCGAGCATCTGATGCGCGCCGCGCTCCAGCAGGATCCGGTCCTTGAACGAGCCGGGCTCCGACTCGTCTGCGTTGCAGGCGATGTAGCGCGGCTTGTCCCCGCCCTTCGGCATGAACGACCACTTCAGGCCCGCCGGGAAGCCCGCGCCGCCGCGACCCTGCAGGCCCGAGGCCTTCACGGTCTCGATCACCTCGTCCGGCGTCATCGTCGTGAGCGCCTTGCGAGCAGCCTCCCAGCCGCCGCGCTTGCGGTAGCCCTCGAGCTTCGTGAAGTCGTCGTCGCCGAAGTGCTCGGTCAGATAGCTGGTGACGAAGGGAACCTTCAGGCCCATGGGCTCACTTCAGGCCGTCGACGATCTCTCTCGCCGAAGCGAGGTCGAGATCCTCGTGGTAGGTCTCGTCGACGCGCATCATCGGCGAGTAGCCGCAAGCGCCAAGGCATTCCTCGTGGCCGAGAGTGATCCGGCCGTCGCGCGTGGTCTCGCCTGCCTCGACCCCAAGATGCGCCTCTAGCCCGCGCAGCAGGTCTCGCGACCCGCGCAACGAGCAGGGCAGGTTCGTGCAGACGTGCACGTGGTGCCGGCCCTGCGGGCGGTCGTAGAACATGCTGTAGAAGCTGACGACTTCCATCACGTCGACCGGCTTGATCCCGAAGATGCCGGCGAGCTCTTGCGCCGTTTCGAGAGAGATCCAGCCCGTTTCTTTTTGGACGAGATGGAGCGCGGGCAACAGACCCCCGCGTCGCTGGGGGTACTTCGCGATCTCGGCTTCGATCTTCGCGCGAGTCTCCTCCGAGATCACCATTCGAGGGCGCCCTTCTGCCACTCGTAGACGAGGCCCACGACGAGGGGGACCGTGAAGATGGCCATGGACACGAAGCCGAACCAGCCGAGTTCGCGAAAGAGAGCGCCCCAGGCGTAGAAGAAAACCGCCTCGACGTCGAAGATCACGAAGAGAATCGCGACCAGATAGAACTTGACGGCGTAGCGCTGCCTGGGCGAGACGATCTGGCGCTCGCCGCACTCGAAGGGCTCCTGCTTTTCGGCAAACTCGCGGACGGTTCCGCCGAACACGCGGTGCGAGACCCGAAGCAAAGCCGCGACGAACAGGGCGAGGGCCAAGGCGACCAGGACGCCGTTGTACTGGGCGAGCATGTGGCCCCTTTTCGATTGCCGCCGCCGTCGGGATCGAAGGCGCCGGCACCGTAGCCACGGCCCCCCCCAGCGTCAAGAAAACGCTGGCCGCTTGAGGGTGTAGACTGCCTGCATGAGCACGCGCGTGGCCGTTCTCGGTGCCGGGAGCTTCGGAACCTGCCTCGCGATGCTTTGCGCGCGCGAGCACGACGTCGCGCTGTGGGCACGCGACCCGGCGCTCGCTGCCGCGATCAATCAGGACCGACGAAATCCCCGTTATCTGAAGGACGCGACGGTGCCGGCCGGCGTACACGCCACCGCCGACCTCGCCGCCGCGCTCGACGGGCGCGAGATCGTGATCTGCGCCGTGCCGAGCCAGGGAGTGCGCCTGGTTATGGCCGAAGCCGGCCGCGGCCTGGCATCCGGGGCAATCGTGGTCTCCACGATCAAGGGCATCGAGCCCGGAACCTGCTTCACCATGCATCAGGTGCTCGAGGACGTGCTGCCGGCCGGACACCACGCCCGGATCGTCTGTCTCTCGGGCCCGTCCTTCGCTCGCGAGGTGGCTGCGGGCAAGCCGACCGTGGTGACCATCGCCTGCCGCGAGGAGGAGCATGCGGTGGCCGTGCGCGACGCCCTCTCCTGCCCCTGGTTCCGCTGCTATTCGAGCACCGACGTCGTGGGCGTCGAGCTC
>CAYGXT010000144.1:0-7299 GCA_964353695.1 uncultured Myxococcaceae bacterium | reverse complement strand
CTCGCGCCTGCTGCCGGCGCCGGCTTCTTTGAACGTGGTGGGCTGCGTGCCGGTCGAGGCGCCCCGGGCCCGCGTCGTCCTCTCGGCGCACATCGACGCGGCCCAGGCCGGCTGGCTCTTCGCCAGGCCGTTGGCAGACTTCTTCGCCTCCCGCGCGCAGGGCGCGCGGCGGGCGGGCACGCCGCCGCCCGGCCCGAACGCGCTGCCCGAAATGCTGCTGCTGCTGGCCGCGCTCGTCGCCGTCGCCTCCTGGCTTGGCGCGGGCGGCGCCTTGCTCGGTCTCGCGCGGGTGGTGCTCGGCGCCGGGCTCGCTCTCACGGGCGTGATGGGCCTGCAGTGGGCCTTGGCGCCCTGCTCGCCCGGAGCCAACGACAACGCCTCCGCCGTTGCGGCCATGCTCACCTGCGCCGAGCAGCTTCTCGCCCAGCTTCCGTCCGACGTCGAGATCTGGCTGGTCGGGACGGGCGCCGAGGAGGTCGGCTGCTGCGGCATGCACGCGCTGGTGGAGTCGCATCCGGAGTGGCGTTCCGACAGGACTTTCTTCGTGAACTTCGAGTGCGTGGGCGGCGGCGCGCTGCACTGGATCCGCAGCGAGGGCACGCTCGGAAAGACGGGCTATCCGCCGCTCTTGATCGAGCTGGCGCGCCGGGTTGCGGCGAGCGGCGCCTTCGGAGAGGTGACGCCGACGGATCTGCTGGCCGGGACCGACGGCCACGTGCCGGCGGATCACGGATATCCCGCGCTGTCGCTCATCTCCCTCGAAGAGAACGGTGTGCCGCGCAACTATCACCGCCCGGAGGACGTGCCCGGGGCCATCGACCTCGCCCTGGTGGTGCGCGCGGCCGACTTCGGCGCGGCCGTCGCCGCCAGCGCGCTGCGTGGTGACGCGGGGCCGATCGCGATCGTCTGAGACGAGGAGAGCGCTCGTGTCGGATCCCTCGTCCGTCTACCCCTTCCTCTCGCGCGGCGGCGGCGCGCCGCTCACGGTGGTGCGTACGGAGGGCGTCTGGCTGGTGACGTCCGACGGCCGCCGCATCCTCGACGCGGCGGGTGGGGCGATCGTCGCGAGCATCGGTCACGGCCGCGCGGAGGTGGCGGACGTCGCCGCGCGCGCCATGGCCGAGATCAGCTTCGTCGTGCCGCCCTTCGCGACACCGAGTCGTGTCGCGCTGGTGGAGAGGCTGCGAGCGAGCTGGCTGCCGCAGGGCATCACGCGCGCGATCTTCGCCAGTGGCGGCTCGGAGTCGGTGGATCTCGCGCTCCGCGTTGCGCGGCAGCATCACGTCTGCGCCGGACGAACGGGCCGCTGGAAGATGATCGGCCGCGAGCTCTCGTATCACGGAACGACGCTGGCGACGCTCGCCGTCGGCGGCCACGGCGTGCGGCGGGCCGGGCTCGAGCCGCTGCTCTCCACGCATCCGAGAGCTCCGGCCTGCTATCCGCTGCGCTGCACCATGTGCCGGGACGTGGGGGGCTGCACGCTCGCCTGCGCCGACGCCATCGAGGAGATCATCGTCCGCGAGGGCGCGGATACCGTGGCGGCCGTGATCGCGGAGCCGATCGGCGGCTCCACCGCCGGTGCGCTCGTGCCTCCCGACGGCTACTGGCCCCGCTTGCGCGAGATCACGCGCCGGCATGGCGTGCTGCTGATCGCCGACGAGGTGATGACGGGCTTTGGGCGCACGGGCCGCGAATTCGCGGTGGACCATTTCGGCGTCGTTCCCGATCTGCTGGTCGCCGGCAAGGGTCTGGCCGCGGGCTACGCGCCGATCTGCGGCGTGTATGCGACGGACGAGGTCGTGGCGCCGATCGCCGAGCGCGGCGAGGAGGTGATGTTCTACACCTACTCCGCGCATCCTGCTGCCTGCGCCGTGGCTGACAAGGTGTTGGAGATCATGCAGCGCGAGGGGCTCGTCGCGCGTGCGGCGGAGCTGGGCATCTATCTGAGCGAGCGGCTCGGGGCGCTCCGCGATCACCCGAACGTGGCCGAGATCCGCGGCCGCGGTCTGCTGCAAGCCATCGAGATCGTGCGCGACCGCGAGACGCTCGCACCCTTCGCCAGCGAGCAGCACATCACGAGCCGCGTCGTGCTGGCCGGGCTCGGTCGCGGCGTCTTCTTCTACCCGGGCGGTACGAAGCCCGGCCCCGACGTGATCTGTCTCGGTCCGCCGTTCATCGTCACCAAGGAAGAGATCGACCAGATCGTGGACGTGCTCGGCGAATCGCTCTCGGCAGCTGTGGCGGGGCTCTAGCTGGAGAGCCGGACCGGAGCGTTCCGCGCCGAACTGTCGCGCTGATGTGGGTGGGGTCGGAGCCCAGACCACGAATGCTCCCTCCAACCTTGCCCCGACCCGCTCGCCTCGCTCGAGACGCAGTTCGGTCGGTCGGGGCACGGCGCGAGGCGACCGCCGGCGAGGCCGAGTGTCGCCGATGGCGATCCGGCGCATCCGAACGCGAGGAGGACGCAGGGGAGAAAGCCGGAAGCGGACGCGTGCTGCATCTCCCGAGTTTGGCACAACGCGGCGGAGCCGCTGTCGATCGTTCACTCTTCCGCCAGCCCATACACCGGCTGCGATTCCGCGATGCCCTTGAGCCGGTGCTCGCCGAGCGAGACCACCGTCTGTGTTTCGACCAGCGCAGCAAAGGCGCCCGACAACAGCACCTGCCGACCGAGCGGCTCACAAAGCCCTTGAAGCCGTGCAGCGACGTTGACCGCGAATCCGATCACCGTGAAGTCGAGGCGGGTCGGGCCGCCGATGTTTCCGTACAGCACCTCGCCGGCGTGGAGCGCGAGGCCGTAGCGGATGATCGGATCGCCACGGGCCTGACGCTCGGCGTTGAGCGCTGCGATGGCGCGCTCGGCGTCGCGTGTCGCCTGAATTGCCGCCTGGGCGACTTCGGGAGTGCTGCGCCCCATGAGCGGGAAGATGGCCAGCATCGCGTCGCCGATGAACTTCAGCACCTCGCCGCCGTGCATGCTCACCGCGTCGCACATGGCGCCGAAATAGTCGTTCAGCAGTGCGATGAGCGTCGTGCCCGAAAGCGATTCACTCAGCGCCGTAAAGCCGCGCAGATCGCAGAGCCAGATCAGCGCAGCAATGCTTTCTTGCATGCCGCGCGTGATGGAGCCTTCGAGAACGCGCGCGCCGGTATGTGGCCCGACGTAGGTCTCCATCAGCGTGCGCGCGGTGCGGCGCAGCGTCTCCGTCTCGAGGACCATGGCGAGCAGTGAAATGAGCGCCTGCAGCAGCGCGAGATGCGCGGGCAGGAATCCGCCACGACGCCGCGTGGCGAAGCTCATGGCCTTGTAGCTGCCGTCCGTGAATTGCAGCGGCATCGCCACGTAGTCCGTGTACTTCTCCGCGCGGAGGTCGGCGAGGATCGGGAACTCGTCCGGCTGCGGCGTCCTTCCGATCTGACGTCGCACGGTCTGGCCCTGCCCGTACACCGCGGGCAGCGGACTGTTCTCGTACAGACGCAGTGTGTCGGCGACGTTCGGGTAGATGCGCTCGCTCACGCCCTACCCCTTCACCCACAGGCAGCTCGACGAGAACACGAGTGGGTGCAGCAGCGTGATGCCCGTGGTGATGCGCTCCACCGGGACGCCCTCGACGCCCAGCGTCTCGGCGAATGCCTCTACGAAGGCCGGCGCAGTCCGCAGGCGCGAGCCGCTATGCGTGATCCAGTGGGCGAGACGGGCGGTCTTGGCGGCGCTCATGGGCTGCGGCGTGCCCCTTCCGGCGTAGCGATCGAAGCGCCCGTGCCAATCCGGCCGACGAGCAGCGCCAGCGCGACGCTGACGTAGCAGATCACCAGCAGCCACTTGAGATCCGATGCGACGGTGCTGAACGCCGGGAGTGGATCGACCACGCGCCCGAAGCCGGGCTCGCTCAGGAAGACGTGCTGCAGTCGATTCTCGAACGCGTCGAGCAGCCCGGAGACCAGCGGCAGCAGCAGGACCCAGTCGTACCGGTGAGCAACGCTGCGTCGCTCGAAGAGACGGCATAGGACGGCGGTGAAGAAGAGCGCGTACCAGATCCAGTGCACGTCATCGAACAGGAAGTGGGCCTGATACGCGGCCAGCACGCCGGTCTCCTGCCATCTCCGGAACGTGCGGAGGGTTTCGTCCGCCGAGAAGCCGAGGCATTGGAGCCGCAGCATGGAGCTTCCGAGCGGCGCCACGATGACCAGGATGGTCGCCTGGGAGATCGCGTAGGCGAGACCGCTGAGAACGATGATCCAGGTTCTTCCGAGATCGGCTCGAAGACGGGCGGGCGTCAGGCGTTGTCTCCTTTCGCTTCAGCACGTGACGTCCGCTCGGCGACCGCTGCACCTTTGGCATACGCATCGGTCACCATGGCGACGGCAGCGCGCTCGAGCAGGCCCTCGAGGGCCGGCGCGTGCAGGATCGTCCAGAACGCTTCGGCCGGGAGCGCGATCTCGTGCTCGCAGTAGAGCTTCATGCGGGCCGCCCGCTCCGCCCCTCGAACCGCTCTGCCCGGCGGATTCCGGCATACGCCTCCACGGCGGGCGCGGCCTCGTGCGGCAGACTCGCATGGAGGATCACGCCATCGGCGCCCGCGTCGAGCTGATCGGCGATGCGCTGAGCGCACTGCGTCGGGCTGCCGATCGCCGCAGGCAGCCATTCCTCGAGCATGAGCTCGCGGATCTCCCGCAGCTGATCGATGGACGCGGTGGCGTCGATGGCGCCGGGCATGCCGCGCACGATGGCATGGCTCCGGAAGGAAGCGAGACCCTTCGGATCCCAGCCGTTGATGCGGAAGAGCAGCTCGCCATAGCCGGGGATCTGCAGGTACGTCGCCATGCGCGCCGTGAGCAGCCTGTGCTGGCGCTCCTCACTCGCGTTGCAGGCCACGGCGAGAACGCTCCAGACCTTCAGGGAGGTCGGATCTCGCCCCGCCTTCTCGGCCCCCCGACGCACCAGCGCGACGGCGCGCTTCACCGCCGCGTCCGACAAGAACGTGTGCAGGATCACGCCGTCGAAGACGCCGCCGGCGAACTCGAGGCTGCGTTCGCCGAAGGCCGTCATGAGCAGCGGGATCGGTTCCTTCATCCACGACGCCAGATGCAGGTAGGGGAACTTCCCGAGCGCCGAGTCGTGGCCGATCACGCGCTCGCCTTGCCAGAGCTTTCGCATCAACGCAGCGAACGCCGTGAGCTCGGCGTTCTTCACGGGCGCAAGGCCCAGCATGCCCGAGCGGACGCCGATGCCACGCCCGATACCGAGCGCGAACCGGCCGCGCGAGAGGCGCGAGAGCGTGGTGGCCATGCTCGCCAGCAGCAGCGGATGCCGCGTGTCGATGTTGGTAGCGCCGGTGCCGATCCAGATCTCGCGGGTGACGGCAGCGGCTGCGCCGCAGAGCGCTCCCACCTCCTTCACGTCGAAGCGCTCGGAGATCCAGGCGGAGCCGAGGCCCAGGGCTTCGGCGGCCCGCACTTCCTCGAGCAGATCGGCGGGGGCGTCGGTATGGCCAGGAAGGAGGTAGATGCCGAGCTCGGGAAAGCGCATGCTGGGAACTCCTTCAAGAGACACGCGGCGCCGGGGCGCTCCCGAGCCTATCAACGGCGACGGAATCCGCATCGGCACGGCAGACGGAGCACGAGCACACGATGGTCATCACCACCGAAAGCGTCGACCTCCGCGTCGACGGCTCTCCCATGCGGACATTCGTTGCAGCGCCGAAGGCAGCTGGGCGCGTGCCGGGCATCCTGCTCTACTCGGACATCTTCCAGCTCACGGGCCCGACGCTCCGGGCCCCATTGGAGGGCAAGCTTTCCCCTGGGATACTTGTCAGATTCCTCGTTATCGGACGTGAGCGTGTAGAGCCCAAATGGAAATGTCCGGTTTCTCCCAGTTAGAAATGTCCGGTTTCAGGCACGGTGTCGGCCGTGGAGGCCGGCATGACGTGGGTGGAGACCGTGACGATGAGCAGCAGGGAGCTGGACCGGCTGGAGGTGCTGGGCCGCGTCCTCGATCGACGCCTGACGCAGCGGAGCGCCGCCTGCCGGGCTGGAGCCAGCGGATGGGCGTCGCTGAGCCGCCGCGTTGAACGGTGCGGTGTCGCTCTACACCGACTGGCGACTGCGCCTGCACGCAGTCCAACCCAGGGCAGCCAGCCCCGCAGCAACGAGGGCGAGGGTCGAGGGCTCTGGAACCGGGGTGACAGGCAGGCCGACCACGGTATACATCGAGGCGAACGCCGGGTCGATGATGAATTGCGGGTCGACGAACGCTTCAGTGAAGCTCAGGGCAGGCTCGTAGGGATTCCCGGCGGAGGCTAAGGCCAACAGGCTGACGATGAAATCGGTGTTGGGTGCGAGCTTGATCACGCTGTCGATCAAGAACGACTGCCGGGGCTGGCCGTAGGAATGCGAGACGTACCCGAACAGCGGGGTCAGTGCATCCAGCGTGAAGTACGCCGAAGAGCTGCCGTAGATTCCGCTGCCGTCGGCGTACCCACTGGCGATCACACGGACCGGTACCGCCGGACCGGCGGGGCCGGCAACCTGCGCCCGGTACTCGAGCCGGGCCTTTGCCGCAGCGATCACCAGTTCGGATGCCGCCTTGGCGCTGACGGTGCCGCCAGCCATGCTTTGGGTCACCGACTCGGCCCAGTCGTTGCCCGCACCGACCCAGTAGCTGGCAGGCACGTTGGTAGTTGCACCGGCGGTTACCACATCGCCGCCCAGCCCGTAAGCCACCCTTCCCTCATAGTCCGTCAGCGCGTGCGCGGTGCCGAACGGCAGCGTGATGGCAAGTGTGAAAGTCACCCGCCGAATCCTGGAAAATGTAGACATGTCGTCTCCCGTTGTTGAAGGTCGAGGTCGGCGTTCCGCCATTGGAGGGCAGGTTCTCCCTTGGAGGGAACTTGTCAGAACGCTTCCCACCGTACGTGAGCGGGGACCACCTGCTTGTTCTTCCTACGCGTCGGGCTGGGGCCCGGAGTTCCCAGGGGAACACAGGCATAGGACCTACGAAATGGACATCTAGCTTCGAACGGCTACGCCGTGTGCTGCCGACGTCGCCAGCCGTACCCGAGCAGGCCGGTGCCGCCACTGGCGAGGAGAAGCCAGGTGGAGGGTTCAGGACCCCGTTCACGGCCACCACTTGTGAGGGATCGCTGATGCCGACCGAAATCGGGCCGCTGAGAGACACCACGGCCACGAAACTGAAGCCGGGGGCCCGGAGGCTGGGATTGACCAAGATATTCTCGAACTCAAACGCCAAGGTCCCCCCGTGACGGATTGAAAGAGACGTTGGAGAAGAGGACCTGGCTG
>CAYGXT010000143.1:0-7300 GCA_964353695.1 uncultured Myxococcaceae bacterium | reverse complement strand
CCCGGACCGTGAGCCCGTCGCTCTCCTCGCTCCAGCCGTCACCGATCTCGACGGCCTCGATGCGTGCGCCGTCCATCGGCTGGCCAAGGCCCGCCACGGCGGCTGCGATGGAGGCGGCATACGCCTGCTCGAGCCCTGCGGCAAGCGCCTTCGTTCCGGGTGGGCCGACCAGACGCAGCGGCTTCGTCCGGGGCGCTGCCCAGCCCGTGAGCAGCAGCTCGCCGAGGCCTACGACGTTCTCGGGGAGCAGGCTCGTCAAGAAGACCGTGTCGGGCTGGCCCAGCGGGAGCTTCGATCGCCGCAGGGCCTCCGCTACCGCGCGGCCTGCGTCGATCAACACGGCCCGCTCGCCGGCGCCCACGATCACGGCTGGGCCCAGCCTTTCGGGATCCTCCTGCGCTGCGCCCGTGCCTGCGGTGACCACGGTGAGCGTCTCGAACTTGCGGGGCTCGAGGACACCGACGCGCTGTGTGAGGTCCTGAAGATTCGACGCCTCGAAGGAGAGCACCCAGCTCACTCCCGCGAACAGCACGATGAGGACGAAGAGGACGACGCGCGCGTTCAATCGAAGACCACGGTCTTGTTGCCGTAGACGAGAACGCGGTCGTCCACGTGCCAGCGCAAAGCGCGCGCCAGCACGCTGCGCTCCAGGTCACGGCCTTTGCGCACCAGATCGGCAGGCGAATCCCGGTGCGAGGCGCGCGCCACGTCCTGGTCGATGATCGGGCCCTCGTCGAGGTCGGCTGTTGCGTAGTGCGCGGTCGCGCCGATCAGCTTCACGCCCCGCTCGTAGGCCTGGTGGTAGGGCTTGCTCCCGACGAAGGCCGGAAGGAAGGAGTGGTGGATGTTGATGATGCGAGCCGGCCAGCGCTCGATGAATGCGGTCGAGAGAACTTGCATGTAGCGCGCCAGAACGACGAGATCGATGCGACGCGCCGCCAGCAGCTCGAGCTCTCGCTGCTCCTGCTCGCTCTTGCTCGCAGTCGTTATCGGGAAGACCTGGAACTCGACGCCGAATTGGTCGGCCACGGATTTCAGGTCCGGGTGGTTGCTCACCACGAGCGGGATGTCGCAGGCGAGCTCCCCTGCGCGGTGGCGCAGGAGCAGATCCCAGAGGCAGTGGTCGTAGCGCGAGACGAAGATCGCCACCCGTTTGCGCTCGCTCGCCAGCAACATCTGCCAGCGCATCTCGAAGCGCTCCGCGACCTCTCCCACCGCCCGCTCGAGAGTCTTGCGATCGACGTGCATCTCGGAGAGGTCAAAGCGGATCCGCTGGAAGAACTGACCGGCCACCGGATCGGTGTGCTGGTCGGCGTCCAGAATGTTCGCACCGTGCCCGTAGAGGGTCTGGGCCAGGGCCGCCACGATCCCGCGCCGGTCCGGGCAGGAGACGAGGAGCGTGCCAGCGGAGAGGGGGTTGGGCGTCGGCATGGGATCCGCATCGTAGCGCCGGGAGGCCCGGCCCGGCGGCCCGCCGGCCCTGCTGGCGGAAGGCTCCGAGTCCGGTAAATTGGAGGGATAGGGGATCTCACTCGTCCCCAAGTTCCGTCCGGAGCGTGCTCGGCTGAGAGCAGCCGGCATGCGGCCGCAGGTGCGGCCTCCGTCGGGCGGGGCGACCCGGGGCGGCGGTCACGGCGATCGGCGTACTCGGGACCCGGAAGCGGGGTCTGGGCCCCGCTGGGTGTATACCATGCCGAGACGGAGGTAAATAAGTGGAGAAATGTCCCACTACGGCGAGTGAGGTGGTGGCGTCCTAGGACTGCCCGCACCGAATCGCAAGATTCGTCTCGGTGTAGACGGGGACGCGAGTTCCCAGAGCCACCGACCCCGGGGGCGCGGATGCCGTAGCCGCGAAGGAGCCTTCCGCTCCACTCCCGGGGCTTTTCTTTCTTATGCTGCGCTGCATGAGCGCGCCTATCCATTTCGACCCCCTCACGCCGCTCGCCTTCCTGGAGCGGACCGTTCGCATCTATCCGGACAAGCCCGCCGTGATCTACGGCGAGCGGCGCTGGTCCTACGCCGACCTCGAGGGCGAGGTCGGCCGCATGGCCGCCGCCTTCGTCCGAGCCGGCGTGGCGCCGGGAGATCGCGTCGCATTCCTGACGCCCAACGTCCCCGAGCTGCTGGCGGCCCACTTCGCCGCCCTGTTGGTGCGGGCGCCGCTGGTCGCCATCAATACCCGCCTCGCGGCCGCCGAGGTCGGCTACATCCTCGAGCACTCGGGAGCGAAGCTCGTCTGTGTAGATCCTGAGCTCGCGTCGTTGGTGAAGCCGATCGCGAACGGGCCGCTCCTCGTCAGCCTCGAGGATCCGGGGGCTGGCGCGATGGGTGCCCCGCTCGGTGGCCCGACCTACCGCGAGTTCCTGGAAGGAGTCACGCCGCTCCCCGTGCGGGCCGCGGTGGATGATGAAGATCGCATCCTCTCCATCAACTACACGTCGGGAACCACCGGCCGCCCGAAGGGAGTGATGTACACCCACCGAGGTGCGTACCTCAATGCTCTCGGCGAGGTGATCGTCCACGGCCTCGGGCGCGACTCGGTCTTCCTCTGGACACTCCCGCTCTTCCACTGCAACGGCTGGTGCTTTCCGTGGGCCGTCACGGCGGTCGCTGGTACGCACGTGATGCTGCGCAGGGTCGAGCCGGCCGAGGTGCTCCGCCTGATCCGGACCGAGGGCGTAACACATCTGAATGGCGCTCCCACCGTGCTGCTGATGCTGGCCGAGGCGCCCGAGGCGAAGGGGCTGCGTTTCGAGCCTGCGCTGCGCGTGGCCACGGGCGGCGCGCCGCCGTCTCCGACGCTGCTCGGCCGCATGGAGCAGATGGGCGTGCAGATCACGCATCTCTATGGCCTCACGGAGACCTACGGGCCGCACGCCACCTGCGAGCTGCAGCCGGGCTGGGAAGCTCTCGACGTAGAGGGCCGGGCGCGCATGCTGTCGCGGCAGGGCGTACCCCACGTGACGGCGACGCATCTCCGTGTCGTGGACGATCAGATGCGCGACGTTCCCGCTGACGCCTCGACCCTGGGCGAGGTCGTGATGCGCGGCAACAACGTGATGAAGGGCTACTTCGAGGATCCGGCGGCGACGCAGCAGGCCTTCGCCGGCGGCTGGTTCCATTCGGGCGATCTCGGCGTGATGCATTCCGATGGCTACATCGAGCTGCGCGATCGCAAGAAGGACATCATCATCTCGGGCGGCGAGAACATCTCCACCATCGAGGTGGAGCACACGATCGTGAAGCATCCAGCGGTGCTCGAATGCGCGGTCGTGGCGATGCCTCACGAGAAGTGGGGCGAGGTGCCGAAGGCCTTCGTCACGCTGCGCCCGGGCTCGGCGCTCACGCAGGCTGAGCTCATCGCCTTCTGCCGCGAGCACCTCGCCCACTTCAAATGCCCGAAGGCGGTCGAGTTCTGCGAGCTGCCCAAGACCTCGACGGGCAAGATCCAGAAGTTCCGCCTGCGCGAGCAGGAGTGGGCGGGGAGGGAGAAGCGGATCCACTAGCGCTGCGTGCGCCGGACCCGCGCTGAAACGTCGCGCTGATTCGGGTGGGGTCGGGGTTGGGGCGGCCCGCTCCGGCTCGTGGCTGCTCGCTGCGCGACGTTGCGAAGCGTCTCGGCCGTCGGCGGCGTGCCGAGTTGGAACCTCGAAGGATCAGGTCGCCTCCGCGGGCCGCCCCAACCCCGACCTCGCAGATTGGCGGCGGCACGAGTCCCCTGAGCGCGCACGCGGCGCCGATCCCACGCGCTCGGAGGGCTTGGCAGCGACGGTGCGACGAGGCCCCCTTGCGAGCTGGAACTTTTTTGCGTCCGCTGAGCCGATGTGAGACGCTACACACAGAGCTATGACGATCGAGAACATCCCGGAAGACCTTCGCTCGTTTGTGAGCCGTGAGCTTGGAAGGGGCCGTTACCGGACCCTCGACGACCTTCTTGTCGAGGGCCTGCGCCTGCTTCGCGAGCGCGACGTCTTCGTCGAAGAGCATCGCGAGGAGCTTCGCGCGCAGGTCGCTGCCGGCGTTGTGCAAGCCGAGCGCGGCGAGTTCGTAGACGGTGAAGAAGCCATGGAGCGGCTTCGGCGCGAGCTTGGCGAGCGACAGCGGGAGGGATGAGCTGGCGCTATCAGCTCACGCTGCTTGCGGAGCAGGACGTCCGAGAAATCGTCTTCTACATCGCCGAGAGCTTCGGCCTTGCGCGCGCGGAGCGGGCTCGTGGTGAGTTCGTAAAGACGTTCCGCCTCCTCGCAGAGCGACCTGAGATCGGGCGCTACCGCCCGGAGCTTTGGCCCGAGCCCTATCGCTTCTGGCCGCTTGGGCCCGCACTCGTTGCCTACCGGTCCGATGTCGATCCGATTCAGATCGTTCGCGTGGTCCGTGCCTCGCGAGACTGGCGAGACCTCCGCCGGGAGGACGAGCCGTGAAGCAACCGCGTACGCGACGGGCGTGGGCCACGCAGACGGCGTTGCCCCGCCGCCGCGGGATCTAGAGAGCCCCCGTGGCGAGTAGCGCCGTCCGAGAACGCGACAGGCGCGGCAGGCTCGATCTTCGCGGAGGCCGCGGCAGGGGTCGCGGCACCGTGTTCTCCGGCGCCTGGCGAACAGGCCTTCACGGCCTCCGCCGGCGCCGAGATTCTCTTCCCTCCGACCGCCATCGGCTGGCAGCTCGACGTGGGGCCCGAGATGGACGCCGCGCAGACTCATGTCCTCGGTGCTATCTGACCCGGTCTCAAGCGGTTGCCGAGGCATACCGAAAAGGGTATATATGAGCACGGGCGACAAACCGCTCCGATGGCTCGGGGGTGTGCTCGATACACCCCCGGTGAGTCGAGAGGCGAAGTGGGAAGCTGGTCTGCTCCTGCGGCGTCTTCAACGCGGCGAGTCCCTGGGGATGCCTGAATCGCGGCCCATGCCGGCGATCGGTAAGCGGGCTCACGAGCTGCGGGTGAGAGATGCCGGGGCACGCGTGACTTGGCGAATCATCTACCGCGTAGATCACGAGGCGGTTCTCGTGGTCCATTGGTGGGCAAAGAAGACTGAACAGACGGCGAAGCGGGACCTCGACCTGTGTAAACGCCGACTGAGAGCCTACGACGAGAGGTAAGGACGCATGCCGAAGCCGGTTCCGGGAAAGCGGGGATGGGTTGAAGGAAACGTCGAGGAACTCCTCGGACTCGAGTCCTGGGAGTCCGAGCTGATCGAGCTCCGACTCGCTCTCGCCGACGCCGTTCGAGAGAAGCGTAGTCGACAGGGGATTTCGCAGAAGGAGCTCGCCGTCCGTGTCGGGTCGACGCAGCCCCGAGTCGCAAGGCTCGAACACGCCGAGGCGAGCCTCGACGCGATCCTGCGCGCCTTCTTTGCCCTGGGCGCCAGTCGCGCCGAGGCGGGCCGCATTATCGCGCGGAAGGTCGCGTAGTCGGGTCTTTGACTCGACTCGCCGCTGCACGGGCCAGCCTGCATTCCCCATCCACCTTCGAAGTGTCGCGATCATCGGCGTTCGGGGAACCAGCGCGCGGTGTGGGTGGGTCCCGTGCTTGCCGGCGGCCCGCTCCGGCTCGACCCCGGTCTCCGGCTACGGTGCGCCGGGCGCGCGCTAGTCTCCTTCCGTCGCGCGGGATGATCCCGTGCGACCCTGTGCTGGAGAGAGCCCGATGCCGAAGCTGGTGATTCCGCCGCCCCTGCGCGGTCCGACGGGGGGGGCTGCCACGATCGAGGTGGGGGGCGCCACGGTGCGGGCTTGCCTGGCGGCGGCCGAGGCGCAATTTCCGGGCTTTGGCGCCCAGCTCCTCACGCCGCAAGGGGGGACTCACCGTTTCGTGCGCCTGTTCCTGAATGGGGCCTCCCTGTTCGCTACCGATCTCGACCGGCCCGTGGAGGCAAAGGACGAGATCACCATCCTCGCCGCCATCGCCGGCGGCTGAGCTGCGCCGCCCGGCCCGGGCCCCGGATCGGGGCGCGCGGCTCTGGTACTCTTGGCCGACCACTAGGAGGGAAGCATGACCGATACGAACGCTGAGCCCGGGGACCGTCTGATCCGCGTCGACATGACCACCCAGACCGCGCGTTTCGAGCCCTACCCCAAGGCGTGGAAGCTTCTTGGCGGGCGCGCTCTCTCGGCGAAGATCCTGCTCGCCGAGTGCGATCCGAAGTGTGACGCGCTCGGCCCGGCCAACGTGCTGGTGATGGCGCCGGGTGTGATGTCGGGAACCGCGGCGCCCACGTCGGGACGCATCTCGATCGGTGGCAAGAGTCCGCTCACCGGTGGCATCAAGGAAGCCAACGCGGGAGGCAACCCGGGCCAGGACCTGATGAAGCTCGGCGTACGCGCCATCGTGGTGAAGGGCCAGCCGAAGGATCCGGGCAAGCGCTACGGCCTCGAAGTGACGGCCGATGCCGTGCGCATCGTGTCTGCGGACGAGCACAAGGGGCAGTGGAACTACGCCCTCTGCGCGTCCCTCGGCAAGAAGTATGCGACGGCCTCCTTCATCACGATCGGTCCTGCGGGCGAGCTGCGGCTCACGGGAGCGTCGGTCGCCTGCACCGACGGCGATTCGCGCCATCCCGCGCGTCATGCCGCGCGCGGCGGTCTGGGCGCCGTGATGGGGAGCAAGGGTCTCAAATTTGTGTCGGTGGACGCCGGCAAGCGGCCGGGGCGCCGCCCGGCCGACATGAAGAGCTTCATGGACTACTGCAAGACCTTCACCAAGGGCTATCTCGATGGGCCGCTGATGTTCAAGACCGGCACCAGCGCCTTCGTGTCGATCGCGAACATGCTCAACACCTTCCCCACGCGGAACCGCACCTCCGGCCAGTTCGAGCATGTGGCGAGCCTCGACGGGGCGCGCATCGTAGAGAGCTTTGCCACGCGTGGTGGCGGCATGCACAACTGCATGACGGGCTGCGTCGTGAAGTGCAGCAACGTGGTGCACGATGCCCAGGGCAACTACAAGACCTCCGGCCTCGAGTTCGAGACGCTGACGCTGCTGGGCTCGAACTGCGGCATCGCGAGCTGGGAGGACGTCGCCGACCTCGATCGCCTCTGCGACGAGATCGGCGTCGACACCATCGAGACGGGAGCCGCCATCGCGGTCTACATGGACTCCGGCGGCATGGAGTTCGGTGACGCCGAGGGTGCGAAGCGCATCCTGCGCGAGATCGCCGAAGGCACGGAGCTCGGCAAGGCGATCGGGAACGGCGCCCTCTCCATCGGCCGCAAGCGCAAGCATCACCGCATCCCGGTCGTGAAGGGGCAAGCGCTTCCGGCGTGGGATCCGCGGCCGCTGAAAGCTACGGGCGTTACCTAT
>CAYGXT010000142.1:0-7304 GCA_964353695.1 uncultured Myxococcaceae bacterium | reverse complement strand
CGTGGCCCAGCGCCCCGCCTGCACCACGGAGCAGTAGGTGATGCCTCGATGCGAGAGCAGCGCGCCCTTGGGGCGCCCCGTGGTGCCCGAGGTGTAGACGAGCAGGCACGGATCGCCGGCCTCGACCTCGGCGCGCACGCTTGCCAGCGCCTCGCCCGAGACCCTGCTTCCTTCGGCGAGCCAGGCCTCCCACGGCGTGCAGCCCTCGCCCGTTCCGAGCACGACGACGCGCCCAACGCTCGCGCACCCGGCGCCGAGGGAGCGGAGCACGCCAGCATGCTCTCCTTCGGCGTCGCTTGCGAAGCCGAGCAGCAGGCGGGGCTCGGCATCGCCGACGAAGTAGCCGAGCTCGCCGGGCGGAAACTTCGGATTGAGGCCGAGCATGATGCCGCCGATGCTCGCCGTCGCGAGAAAGGCGAGGAAGGCCTCGGGGCGCGGCGTGCTGAGAAATGCCACGCGATCACCTTTCTGGACGCCTGCGTCGAGAAGTGCGCGCGCGAAGGCATCGACCTCGGCCGCGAGGCGGGCGTAGCTCCAACGCCGATCGTCCTGCACCATGCAGTCGCGCTGGCCGTGGCGCGCGGCGTGGTACGGGACGTAGTCGCTGATGCGGTCAAAGAGCGGAATCGCGGTCATGCGCCTCCCGCGCGGATCAGCGCGTGATCGCCATCGCGAGCCACTCCGCGTAGAGAAGCGGCTCCGATTCGCCCTCCTGCTCGATCCACGCCTCGAGGGTCACGACGAAGCGGTTCTCCTGCTTCGGACGCACGTCCTTCATCCGGAAGCGCGCGCGTACGCGGACATCAACAAGGGTGGGTCGCAGGAAGCGGATGCGATCGAAGCCGTAGTTGAGGCCGTAATCAAGATCGCTGCCGAGAGGGTTTAGCTCCTCGAGAAAGCCAGAGAGGAGCCCCACCAGCAGCGTTCCCTGGGCGATCGTCCGGCCGAAGGGGCTCTCCCGCCGTGCCCGTTCGGGATCGTTATGAAGCCAGTCGCGGTCACCGGTCGTCTCGGCGTGGGCGTCGATGCGGGCCTGATCGACGAGCTTCCACTCGCTCACGCCGATCTCCTGACCGATGCGACTTCGTAGCTTCTCGATCATCGTCGTCATGCTTTCTCCGTCGCGCGCCACGAGGGCACGAGCGCCCGCCCGGCGCGCAGTTCCTCCAGCCACCAGGCCTCGAAGTCATTCGCGAACAGCCATTCGAGCCGATCGCCGCGCCAGGCAATCTTTACGGCCTCGTACGGCGATGCGCCGCTTCCGAACCGCTCGAAGGCCATGCGCTTCACGGCGGCGAGATCGTCGCGCACGACGGGCAGGGCGCGCATGCGCCGGTTCCACGCCAGCCCGCGCGCGTGCTGCGTCTCGCCGAGCACGACCCCGAGCGGCTTGTAGGACGAGAGGTGCGGAAAGAGCGCGAAGTCGGCGATCGAAGGCTCGCTGCCGCAGAGAAAGGCGCTCTCGCCGAGCGCCGTCTCGATCCGACCGGCGATCTCTGTGAGATCGCGGCGCCCCGCTTCGAGCAGGCCCGCGGGCGGCGCATCCGTTCGCCGGTGGGTGGGCCAAATCCAGATCGAGACGTCGTGAACGATGGCGTCGAGGACGGTGTCGCAGAGCCGCTCCCACTCCCTGGCTCGCGTGCGCGCCTTCGCTCCGGCCGGAAAAACCGGTGGGCTCGGAGTGCGGTCCTCGAGGTAGGCCACGATGTCGGAGGAGTTCACGACCACGAAACCGTCGTCGTCGAGGACGGGGACCTCGCCGCGCGGGTTCGCGCGCAGCAGTCCCGCGTGCTGGTCGAGAGCGAGCGCATCGAGACTCTCGAAGGCGAGCCCTTTATGCGCGAGCACGAGGCGCACCTTGCGGGTGAAGGGACTGAACGGGTTGTCGTAGAGACGGATCATCGGGGAGCCTCTCGGGGGCGCACGCAGCGCATCAAACCGCCCGTCCCGCAAGCTCGGCCAGCCTCGTCACGTTCTTGCGATCGCCGACCACGACCACGCGATCACCGGACTGGAGGACCGTCTGCGGCAAGGGATTCACGTGCAGGGGATCCTGCGCGTGCCGGATCGCGACGACGGAAACGCGTACGTCCAGCCCGGCCAGCGCCTCTACCGCGCGGCCAGCGAGGGCAGAGCCCTCGGAGATCACGACCTCCTCGAGATCGATCTCGGTACCGAGGCCCGGCGCCGCGAGCTCCATGAAGTCTACGACGGCAGGACGCACGATCGCGTGAGCCAGGCGGAGGCCGGCGAGCTGGTAGGGGGAGACGACCTGGCTCGCGCCGGCACTGCGCAGGCGGCGTGCGCCGGCCTCGGTCTCGGCGCGCGCGTAGATGGTGATGTCGCGGTTCTCCTCGCGGGCGGCGAGCACGATGAAGACGTTCAAGGCCTCGCTGCCGGTGGCGGCCACGAGGCACCGGGCGCGTGCCAGGCCAGCCTGGCCGAGGATGCCCTCTTCCGTGGCGGAGGCCACGATCACCGGGCAGGAGTTCGCCTCGAGGCGTGCGCACACCTTCGGGTCCTCGTCGATCACGGCGTAGGGCACTCCACTGCGCACGAGCTCCTCAGTCACGGCCCGACCGAGTCGACCCCAACCGCATACGATCACGTGGCCTTCGAGGGCCGCGAGGCTTCGCTCCATGGATCTCCTTCCGAGGATCTCACCGAGGCGTCCTGCGATGAAGAACTCCGCCATGGTTGCAAACGTGTAGAGGACTGCACCCACACCGCTGATGATGAGGAGCATCGTAAATGCGCGCGCCCGCTGATCGAGGGGGCGCACTTCCATGAATCCGACGGTGGAGAGCGTGGTGACGGTTTGATAGAGGCCCTCGAAGGGCGTCATATCCGCCAGCACGACGTAGCCAGCGGTACCCGCTGCCGTCAGGGCGAGCAGGACTCCGACGGCGATCGCGAGACGCCGCACGATTTCGGCCTGGGTCACGGACGCTCCACGTCGGCGTCACGGTCGGCTGCGCGCACGCCCGGGACTCTACCTGCGTTGCGCCGCGGCGGCCCGGCCGCCAAAGCCGTCCATGCCGTCGCTGCGCAAAGGTCGAGCGGAGCCGGCGCATTCGATATCGTCCCGCCCGTGGTAGGTGGCCGGGGGACGGCCGACCTCGACGAGACCCCGGCCGCGCCCCGGGAGGCGCGACGAGGCTCTCGCAGGCTCGGGAAGGAGGGACGCGTGCTCCGAAAGCTGGCGGAAGATCTCTGGGTGGTCGAGAAGCCGCAGCGCTTTCTCGGCCTCGAAGTGGGCAGCCGGATGACGGTGATACGCCTGGCCGACCGGAAACTGCTCCTGCATTCCCCGGTGGAGCTCGATCTCGAGCTCCGAAAAGAGCTCGATGCCCTTGGCGCGGTTCGCTACGTCGTGGCGCCGAACCGATTCCATCACCTGTACGCTGGCAAGGTGGCGCTTGCCTATCCCGAAGCCAGGCTTTGGATCGCTCGTGGCGTCGGAGAGAAGCGCCCCGACCTGAAATTGGCCGAGATCCTGACCGACGAAGCGCCCGCGGAATGGTCGCGCGAGGTGGACCAGCTCTACTTCCGAGGGCGGCCTTTTGAGAACGAGGTGGTCTTCCTGCACCGCCCGAGTCGGACGCTCGTGATGTGCGACCTCGCGTTCAACTTCGGGCCCAACGTGCCGCTGATCACGCGGCTGACGATGAGCGTGCTCGGCGGCTACGGGCGCTTTCGCCCGTCACGGCTCGACCCCCTGCTGATCCGCGATCGTCGCGCCGCCCGCGAGAGCCTCGAGCACATGCTGGCCTGGGATTTCGATCGCATCGTGATCGCCCACGGCGAGGTTCTCGAACGCGGGGGGCAGGAGGCATTGCGCGCCGGCTACGCGTGGCTTCTCGCAGGCTAAACGCGGCCGTGAGCGTCCCTACGCGTAGTGGCTGCGACGCTTGAGGACGATCTCGCGCTCCAGCTCGAAGATCTGCGTCCGCTTGTAGCCCGCGGCCGCCTCCTCGCTGGCCGCGGCGCCTTCCGCCTTCTCGAATTTGTGTCCGTGCAGGCGGGTCGAGAGGATGCCGACGTCCGCCCGCTCCGGATGCGCGTGCTTGCCGAGGATCTCGGTGGCGGCAAAGACGGTGTCGCCGGCGAAGAGCGGCGCCGTATGGCGCCCGGTCTTGTAGACGAGATCACCGAGGGCATTGTCGTGGACGTCGGGGCAGGACAGGCCGAGGCAGAGCGTGAAGGGGATGCCGCCGAAGATGATCAGCTTGCCGCCGACGTACTGCTTCGGATTCAGGTCGATCATGTGCTGGTTGCAGTGAACCTGGCTCGTGTTGTCGAGGATGGCCGTCAGATGGATGTGCTCGCTCGTCATGGTCCGCCCGCGCCAATGCTCGATGCGCGTGCCCGGCTCGAAGTCCTCGAAATAGGTGTCGGGGCTCGAGAGGTGCGCGAGTGCCGCGTAGTCTTTCGCGGGCTGATGCGGCGGGAGCCAGAGCTCGCAAGCGATCTCGTCCGGCTCCACCGCGCCCTCGTCCACAGGCTTCGACTCGTCGCGCTTCCAGACCTGTACCTTGCGCTGCCAGGTCATGACGATGGCCTCATCCTTCTCGCTCACGTTCTTGCGCGCCGTCGACTGCACGTGGACGACGCCGAGCTTCGGATTGCTGGAGGACGGTTTCACGCCCAGCACCTTCGTCTCGACCTCGATCGTGTCGCCGAGATAGACAGGCGCCCCGAAGCGCATGTCGATGTACTCGAGGTTGGCGCGCGCATTCTCGGAAACGTCCTCCACCGTCTGGCTGAAGGCCACGAGCATGCTGAGGCCGGGCGGAACCACGAGGCCCCGGTAGCCGTAGGCGCGCGCGTAGCGCGCGTTCCGGGCCAGTGGATTGGTCGTCATCGTAAACTCGGTGAAGCTGGCGAAGAGGCCCTCGGTCACGGTCTTGCCGCCCTTGTGACGGAAAATCTGGCCGAGACGGAAGTCCTCGAGGTGGTTGCCGGTGATCTTCCGGAGGATGCGAGGAGGCTGGCTCATGGGCGGGCTCCTTCAGGCGTGTCGTCGGGGCAGTCCGGTCTTGGGGCGATGAGTCTAGCGTTCTCTTCTCGCTTGCCGCGATGGCGTTCGGGGAGCGCTGGAAGGGCAGGCCGGTCGCCTCTACGCTCCCCAAAATGGCCTTGCTGAGCGAGAACGCCCGGCGCGTGCTCGAGGCGCGCTACCTGCTGCGCGACGAGAACGGCGTCGTCGTCGAAGACTTCGAGGGCCTATGCGCCCGCGTGGCCGGGGCCGTGGCGCAGGCGGAGACGGGGCTCGGCGGTGACGCGGCGGAGCTGGCAGAGCTTTTTCGAGGCGCGCTTTCGCGCCTCGAGTTCCTCCCCAACTCCCCGACGCTGATGAACGCCGGCACCTCCGTGGGCCAGCTCGCGGCCTGCTTCGTGCTGCCGGTCGAGGATAGCCTCGAGAGCATCTTCGAGGCCGTGAAGCGCATGGCCGGCATCCACCAGTCGGGCGGAGGCACCGGCTTCGACTTCTCGCGCTTGCGGCCGGCCGGTGACATGGTGCGCGGCACCCACGGCATCGCCTCGGGCCCGGTCTCCTTCCTCTCGGTTTTCGACGCGGCTACGGGCGTGGTCAAACAGGGCGGGCGGCGGCGCGGTGCGAACATGGGCCTGCTGCGGATCGATCATCCGGACGTGCGGGCCTTCATCGCGGCGAAAGAAGACCCGGCGAGCTGCAATAACTTCAATCTCTCCGTTGCCACCACCGACGCATTCTGGCGGAGCGTCGAGACGGGCAGCGCGTGGCCGCTGCTGAGCCCGCGGACCGGGCTCGTGACGGAGCAGGTCGATGCGCGCGAGCTCCTGCGCGAGATCTCCCGACATGCGTGGGAGAGCGGCGATCCGGGCTTGATCTTCCTCGATGCCGTGAACCGCGCAAATCCGACGCCCAAGCTTGGGCCGCTCGCGGCGACGAATCCATGCGGTGAGCTGCCGCTGCTGCCGTGGGAGGCCTGCAACCTGGGCTCGCTCCGACTCGACGCCTTCGTCCAAGGTGGCGCCATCGATTGGGAGCGCCTGGATGCGGCCGTTTCGCTGGCCGTACGCTTCCTCGACGACGTGGTCGAGGTGAGCGTCTATCCCTACGCCGAGATCAGTGCCCTCACGCGCGCCAACCGCAAGATCGGGCTCGGTGTGATGGGCTTTGCCGATCTGCTGGTCGATCTGGGCATCGCCTACGATTCGCCAAGGGCGGTATTGACGGCGGAGCGGCTAATGGGCCGCATCCATGCGCGGGCCGAGGCGGCGTCCGCAGCGCTGGCGGAGGAGCGCGGCGTGTTCGCGAACTTCGCCGGATCGCGAGCGCAGATTCGCGGACTGCGCCTGCGCAATGCGACCGTCACCTCGATCGCGCCGACAGGCACGCTCTCGATTCTTGCCGGCTGCGCCGGCGGCATCGAGCCCTTCTTTGCTCTCTCCTTCGTCCGGCACGTGCTCGACGGCCAGCGCCTCCCGGAGACCAACACCCGCTTCGAGGCGGCGCTGCGGCAGGCCGGGGCCTTCAGCTCCGACCTGCTGGCGGAGGTGAGAGCGCGGGGCTCGGTCCGCGCGGTCGGGGCGGCGCCGGAGGCCGTGAAGCGCCTCTTTCCCACGGCGCTGGATCTCGCGCCGGCCTGGCATCTCTCGATCCAGGAGGCCTTCCAGCGTCATGTGGACAACGCCGTCTCGAAGACGATCAACCTTCCCGCGCAGACGTCGCCGGAACAGATCGAGGCCATCTACCTGGATGCCTGGAGGCGCGGGCTCAAGGGCGTGACGGTCTTCCGCGAGGGCAGCAAGGGCGCCGCGGCCGTGCTCGTGCGCGGCCAGAGCGGGGAGCTCGAGGCCGGACCGACCTTCTCGGGAGATTGCGGCGACGCGCGCTGTACCTGATCGGAGTGTCTAGCGGCGGGCCTCGCGTGCCAAGAAGGCGTCCACCAGGGCCGGCGGCCCCGCCAGCATGCCCGCTGCGATCAGCGGATCCGGCTGGTTGTAGCGACGTTTCGATCCGTCGAAGGCGCAGTAGACGCCGCCGGCTTCGCGCACCAGCAGATCTCCGGCACAGACGTCCCACTCGTTCTTGGGGGCGACGGAGACGTTGAGGTCGGCCTCGCCGCAGGCGATGCAGGCGAGCTTCCAGGCGATGGATCCCACGGGGCGGATCTCTCGACACCAGGGAGCGTAGGCAGAGAGCTGGTCGCGGGAGATCTCGGTGCGGCTCGCGATCAACAAGGCCTGATCGAGATGCTCGAGGCCAGAGACCGCGACGCGCTGCGCCAGATCTCGGAGCGAGCCCCTGGGGCGGG
>CAYGXT010000141.1:0-7330 GCA_964353695.1 uncultured Myxococcaceae bacterium | reverse complement strand
TACCAGATCATCGAGCTGGCGTTGGAGTTGTTGAACGGGATGAAGACTCCGATGTCCCCGAGCAAGTGGAAATCGCCGAAGCCCTTGCCTACCGAGAGGCTCGGCAGCGCAGCCACGCTGCCGTTGCCCTGGTAGACGCGTCGCGTCCCGATCGGGAACTGGAAGCGCAGGATCGGCGATAGGATGAACTGGTACTCGGGCATCACGACGGCGGCGTACTTGAAGCCGCCGGCGACGTCCATCAAACCCGAGGTGTGGGGGAGGATCGGGTTGTCCGGACTCGCCCACATGAAGCCATCCTTCGTCGCGATGAAGGACAGCCTTTCCGTGATGGCCACGCGCGCCGCGAGCGCGACTACGCCAGCATCTCCGCCCTGGAAGGCCGAAGAGTCGGGGAACTGATGCCACACACCCCAGAGATAGAGGCCCGTCGTATTGAAGGGCTCCTCGAACAGAAAGGGCGACGTGCCCGGCATGACGAAGCCGTCGAAGCGCTGGGCGCGGTCACACGAGAAGTCCGGGAACCAGGTCGGACAGGCCGAGGCCGGAGCCGGGTCGGCCGCCCCCGCGGCCGGCGCAATGGAGAGAGCGAGCGCGGCCGCGAGCGCGGAGCGCCGGATCGAAATCGTAAGCATGGCTTTCACCCCCGCCCGGAAGCCAGCAAGCGACATGCCACTGCCTCCGAGCCGATACGTGCAAGAGAGGTGCAGAATGTGCTGAAATGCCCCATGGCGGTCAAGGCCAAAATGAGGCTAGTTGGCAGCATCCTCAGCGTGGCACGATGCGGGGGCTCCGGTTGCCGCCGGTTCCTCCTTGGCGCGCGGGGCCATTACTTATAGGATCGCCACCGGGGAGATTTGAAGGGGGATTGCCTTGCTACGGAAGCTCCTGCCGAAGAAGAGCGAGTTCTTCGGGCTCTTCTCCCGTCACGCGGCGCTCGGCGTCGAGGGCGCGCTGCTGCTCGAGGCTCTCTTTGCCGATCTGCGCAGGGTCGAGGAGCAGTCGCGCCGGATCCGCGAGGTCGAGCACCAGGCCGACACGATCTGTCAGCAGACCATGGAGCTGCTCCACAGCTCCTTCATCACGCCGATGGAGCGCGGCAACATCCACGACCTCTCGAGCCGGCTCGACGACATCATGGATCACATCGAGGCGGCCTCGCAGAAGCTCTGGCTCTACGAGATCACCAGCGCGACGCCGGAAGCGCCCGAGATGTCGCAACTCCTCGTGCGCGCCACGAAGGCCGTGCAGAAAACCGTGGACGCGCTGTCGGATCTGCGCGATCCCGGCCGCATCCGGGCCCTGTGCAGCGACGTGAAGGCGGTGGAAAAGGAGAATGATCGTCTCCTACGCCGTGCCACCGCTCGCCTGTTCAAGGAGGAGCAGGACCCGAAGATGCTGATCAAGTGGAAGGAGATCTACGAGAACATCGAGGATGCGGTCGACCGCTGCGAGGACGTCGCGAACGTGGTCGAAGGGGTGGTGCTCGAGAACGCCTGATGGACACCATCCTCGTAGCGGTCGTCGTGATCGCCCTCGTCTTCGACTACACGAACGGGTTCCACGACGCAGCCAACGCCGTCGCGACCTCGATCTCCACCCGGGCCGTGCCGCCGAATGTGGCGCTGGCCGGAGCGGCCGTCCTGAACGTCGCCGGCGCCATGATCTCGACCCACGTGGCCGCCACGCTCGCAGGCGGCATCGTAGAGGCCAGCGCGGTGACCTCGCCTGTGATGCTCGGCGGCCTCATCGGCGCCATCGCTTGGAACCTGCTGACCTGGTGGTGGGCGCTGCCGTCGAGCTCGTCGCATTGCCTGATCGGGGGTACGGCCGGCGCCGTGCTCGCGACCGCAGGGACCGACGCCGTCAAGTGGAGTGGGATCCTGCACAAGGTGCTGATTCCGACGCTCGAGGCGCCGCTGCTCGGCTTTGCCATGGGCATCCTGATCATGGTTGCGCTGCTCTGGATCTTCCGGAACGCGCATCCGGGGCCGCTCAATCGCCGCTTTCGCGTGGCGCAGCTCTTCTCGGCATCGCTCATGGCCTTCAGCCACGGCTCGAACGACGCGCAGAAGACCATGGGCGTGATCACGCTCGCTCTCTTCGCGGGCGGGGCGATTCCGTCGATCGATGTGCCGCTCTGGGTGAAGCTCGCCTCGGCCCTGGCCATCGGCCTTGGCACCTACGCCGGCGGCAAACGCATCATCCGCACCCTCGGCATGCGGCTCGTGAAGCTCTCGCCCGTACACGGCTTCGCCGCCGAGACCTCGGCCTCGGTCGTACTGCTCGGCGCCGCCTACATGGGATTTCCCATCTCGACGACCCACGTGATCTCGACGTCGATCATGGGCGTCGGCGCCACACAGCGGCTCTCGGCCGTGAAGTGGGGGCTCTCCCTCAACATCTTCGCGGCCTGGATCATCACGCTGCCGGCTGCGGCGCTGCTGGGCGCCGTCTGCGCCCGAATCGCCCTCGCGATTGCGGGATCGCCCGCGACCCACTGACGGGCGCCTACTCCAGGATGCGGATCGGGAGCGCGCCCGGCTGCTCGGGCGAGAGCACGTAGCGTTTCGCGCGCGGCATCACCTTCTCGACCGTCTCGAGATAAAGGCGCTGCTCTAGCAGCGCGGGAGACTGGCGGTGCTCGACTGCGAGCTTCGCGAAGGCCTCGGCCGCTCCCTGCGCTGCGTTCACGCGCTGTGCCTGAAAGGAGAGCGACTCGCTGACCCGCTTCTCCGACTCGCCACGGGCCACCGGCAGTACGCTGTTGGCGTAGGCCTGCGCCTCCGAGACGGCGCGCTCGCGGTCGGCTTTCGCGTTCTGCACGGCCTGGAAGGCGGCAACCACGTCGGCCGGGGGCTCGACCGATTCGAGGTTCACGGCCAGGATCTGGACGCCGAGGCCATACGCGTCGAGCACTCCCTGCGCACGCGTCATCACGCGTTCGGCCAGGCGCAGGCGCCCCGACGTCAGCAGATCGTCCACCGGCAGGGCGCTGGCCGCCTCGGTAACGGCCGAGCCGACGACATCGCGCATCACGTCGCGCGGATTCTCGCTCGAGAGCAGCCAGCGCGCCGGGTCGGCGATCCGGTAGTTCACCCGTGCGCGGAGCTCGAGGATGTTCGTATCGCCCGTGAGCCAACGCCCGAGTGCGAGCCTCGACGCCAGCGCCGGATCATCCTCCGGCGCCGCATAGCCGATGCTGAGCGTGAAGGTTGACGTCACCTCCACGCGGGCCGCCGCACCGACCGGCGCTGGCCACCACCAGTGTACGCCCGGCGTCACGGCCGAATCCGTCACCGCGCCGAACAGACGCGTCACGCCGAGGCTCGTCGCGGGCACAGTGAAGACGCCCGAGGCGAGCCAGACAGCGAGCGCCACGAAGAAGAGCGTCGCCGCACCGGCTGGCCGCGAGAGCCAGCCGAGCAGCTGCCGGAGCCTCGCCCTCACTTCTTCTCCCTTGCGCCGGGTGGCCCTTCCACCAGGGTGCGCATCAGCGGCGAGTCGGCCGGGAGCACGATGGTCGTCTTGTCGTCGATGATCTTGTCGTAGGACTCGAGCGTGCGGACGAAGCGGAAGAACTCCGGATCCTGCTTCAGCGCCTCGGCATACACCCTGGCCGCTTCCGCCTCGGCCTCGCCACGGATCTGCGCCGCCTTGCGATCGGCCTCGGCCAGGAGCTCCGAGCGCTCGCGGTCGGCTTCGGCCCGGATCTTGAGAGAGGCCTCTTCGCCCTCGGAGCGGAACTGCCGCGCGATGCGCTCGCGCTCGGCGCGCATGCGCTGGAAGACCGCCGCCTCGTTCTGCTGCGGGAAGGCCAGGCGTTCGAGCCGGAGCGAGACCAGGTCGATGCCGTACTCGCGTAAAGCGGTGTCGCGCACGCGCTGCTCGACCCCTTCTGCAATCTTCGAGAGCCGCATCTTCTGCGGGTCGACCGAGACCAGCGCCTCGAAGGGCACGGAGCCCAAAGCGGCGCCGAGCTCCGAGCTGGTCACGGCCGAGAGACGCGCCTCCGCCGACTCGCGCAGCAGCACGGTCTGCAGGAAGCGCAGAGGGTCCTTCACCCGCCACGCGAGGAAGGGGCGCGCGATCACGTTCTTCTTGTCGAGCGTCAGGTACTCCGAGACAGGAGGCTCCGTGAGCAGCAGCCGCCCGTCGATGCGAACCACCTGATCGACGACGGGGATCCGGAAATGCAGACCCGGCTCGGCATAGGTCGAGACGGGCCGGCCAAAACGCGTCACGACCGCGAACTGGCCGGCCTCCACGACGAAGGGTGTGGCGGCCGCGAGGCCGGCGCCTGCGAGTACGGCGAGAAGGGAGACGACTCGACGGGCGTTCACGGCTTCCTCACGGGTGCGGCGCTAGGATTGGCCGCAGCAGGTGGCGACGGGAAAGCGATCGGCGCGTCGCCCGCCCGCAGCCAGAGCTCGGTTCCATGCCCCTCGCCGGTTTTCGGCCGCACGATCTTGCGCGCGCCGGCGAGGGCACGCTCCGCCGTCTCCAGGTAGAGACGATCCTCGAGCGGCCCCGACGCCCTCCGATGCTCGGTCGCAAGCGCTTCGAATGCCGACGCCGCACCCTGAGCCCCGGCTACGCGCCCCGCAGCCTGCGCCCGCGCCCCTGCCTCGATGCGCTCCGCGTTCCCGCGCGCGAGAGCCACCTCGCCCACCTTGTATTCGTTCGCGCGGTGAATGGTCGTAAGTCGGTCCTCGTGCGCGCTCGCAACGTCACGGAAGGCGTCGTGCACCGTGGCCGGCGCATGTACGTCGAGAAGCCGCATGCCCAGCATGTCGATGCCGAGACCGAGCTTCGCCACATCTACCTTCACTGCCTCGAGGAGCCGACCTTCGATCTCGGAACGCTCCTCGGTGTAGATCCTGTCGATGGAGGCGCCGGCCATGGCCTCGACGAGGCGAGCGCGCATCACGCCCGCGAGCAGCGCGTCCGGCTTCTCGACGCCGAGCCGGAAGGCGACGGGATCCGACACACGATACTGCGCCTCGGCATGCAGGTCGATCACGTTCTCGTCTCCCGTCACGAACATCGATTCGTCCACCACGGGCATGCGGCCCAGAGCGCTCTTGATCGTGCGGTAGCCGATGGGCTGCGCGCGCACGGCGTCCACGGCCACGAGCTCGACGCGGTCGATGCCGGGCAGCGCGAGCAGCGCGCCGGGAGGATGGGGCTCGCCGACGAGCCGGCCAAAGCGCTGCTGCAGGGCGACCGCGCCCGCCGGCACGCGCACCAGGCTCGAGAACAGGATCGACGCCACCCAGAGCGCCAGCAGCGCTTGGGTGAGGCGGCTCGAAAGGATCGGCAAGAGCCGCAGGCCCCGCAGCCAGCCCCATGCCTCGCTTGCGTTGTCACGAAGCTCTCGCAGCCCCGCGCGGAGCCCCGTTCGCCGCAGCGACCAGGTGAGCAGCGCCAGCAGCACGAATGCGCCGGAGGTCTTCACCAGGCCGAGCGCCGTGCCCTCGCCGCCCGTTCCGAGCTGAACCTGGCGGCCGAGATCCGGCAGGGCTAGGTCGAGCAGAAGCCCCGCGGCCACGGCCACCCCGATGATCGCGCCCAAATAGGTGCGCAAGAAAGGCCGCCCCAACCGGCGCGCGATGACACCGATGGTGGCCGCGTTGGTCGCGGGGCCCACCAGCAAGAAGACCAGCGCGGCGCCGGCCGACGCGCCCTTCGCGACGAAGAGCGCGGCGAGCGGCGTCGAGGCGCTGGCGCAGACGTAGAGCGGCACGCCGATCGCGATCATCGCGAGCATGGGCACGACCGTGCCGGGCAGCAGCCGCGCGAAGAAGTCCCCGGGCAGGATCGCCGAGAGCAAGCCCGCCAGCAGGAAGGCGAAGGCGAGCCAGAAGCCGAGATCGTCGAAGAGGTCGACGAAGGCGTAGCGCGCGGCGAGTCGGAGCCTGGCCACGAGGCCCACGGGGCCGAGCTGCGCCTCGCGCAAGCCGTCGTGCTCGTGCGCCGGGGGCTGCCCGTCGCAGCCGTCGCAGACGCCGGGAGCGGAATCGAGGGCGGGGGGAGTCTCCGGCTCGGCGGCCGCTCCACGCAGGGAGAACGCCGCGGCGACCAGCCCCGTCACGATCGCCACAACGGGCCGAACGACCGCCAGCAGCGGCCCGAAGAAGGCATAGGTGACGGCAATGGAATCGACGCCGGTTTCGGGCGCGGTGATCAGGAAGGAGAGGGTCGCCTCGCGGCTCGCGCCCTTGCGCCGCAGGGCCATGGCGGCAGGAAGCACGCCGCAGGAGCAGAGCGGAAGCGGCGCGCCGAAGAGGGCGGCTACCGCGGCCGAGCGCATCGTACGACCGCCCAGGTGGCGCACGATGCGGTCGGGATCGAAGAAGACGTGCAGGAGGCCGGCGATGGCGAAGCCGATCAGGACGAAGATTCCGCCGTCGTAGAGCACCCCAAACGTCTGCAGCAGGACCGTCGTGAGGAAGTCGAGCAGAAGCACGGCCGCTCGGGCCCTCGCGGCTTGCAGGATGCAGCGCGGAGGGCAGTCCACCACACGCCCTGCGGAGAGTCAAGCACTTGACTCGCCCCGGCCGTAGGCCCCACCATTTGCCCCGAACCTGACCGAGGTCCCATTTCGTGTCACCCCTCGCTCAGGCGCTGATCGCGACGCTCGTCATCAGCCTCATCTCGTTCGTGGGCGTCGTCTTCGCGTTCTCGAGACGCTGGACCGAGCACTCCGAGATGCTGCTCCTCTCGTTCGCGGCGGGGGTCCTGCTCTCGACCGTCTTCCTCGAGCTGTTCCCGGAGGCGATCGAGCGCGCCGGGGGCAATCGCCATATCTTCAGCGCGGCGCTGGCGGCCATGATCGTCTTCTTCTTCCTCGAGCGCTTCCTGCACGGCTTCCACGTGCACGAAGAGAGCCGCGCCGTCGCGTCGCGCTACATGATCCTGATCGGCGACGCCGTACACAACTTCGTGGATGGCGTGGTGATCGCCGCGAGCTTCCTAGCGAGCCCGGCCATCGGCCTCGCCACCACCCTGGCCGTGATCGCGCACGAGATCCCGCAGGAGATCGCCGACTACGGCATCCTCGTCCGCGGCAAATTGTCGCCGCGCAACGCCCTGCTCTTGAACTTCGCCTCCGGCCTGACGGCCGTGCTGGGCACCCTCGCCTGCTTCTCCTTCAGGAGCCTGGTCGAGCCGAACATCAGCTGGTTCCTGACGGCGACGGCGGGGATGTTCATCTACGTCGCGGCCTCCGACCTGATCCCCGAGCTCCACAAGCCGGAGCATCGCGGCCGCTGGGTCTACACCTGGCCCTTCGTGCTGGGCATCGCGCTGATGACCTGCCTCACGGTCT
>CAYGXT010000140.1:0-7388 GCA_964353695.1 uncultured Myxococcaceae bacterium | reverse complement strand
CAAAGTGCCAGCACGACAAGCTCCATCCCGAATACCCTGCGATGCTGGCGCGCTTCGAAGCGGAGTGTGCAGCCGAGCGGGCCGAGGTGGTGGCGGCCGGTGGCCTCCACATCGTCGGCACCGAGAGACACGAGAGCCGCCGCATCGACAACCAGCTTCGTGGCCGTTCCGGGCGCCAGGGCGACCCCGGTTCGAGCCGCTTCTTCCTCTCCCTCGAGGACGAGCTGATGCGGATCTTCGGCGGCGAGCGGCTGCAGGGCTGGATGGAGCGTCTGGGCCTGCAGGAAGGCGAGGCCATCGAGCACCGCATGGTGACGCGGGCGATCGAGAACGCGCAGAAGAAGGTCGAGGCCCGCAACTTCGACATGCGCAAGCAGGTTCTCGACTACGACGACGTGATGAACAAGCAGCGCCAGGCCTTCTACGGCCGGCGTCGCGAGCATCTGTCTCACGAGCAGCTCCACGACGAGATCCTCGAGATGATGGAGGACGTACTCGTGACGCTCCTCGGCCGCGCCTTCCCGGAGAAGGGCGAACCCGACGCGGAAGCGCTGGCGACGCTCTCGATCGAGCTGGAGCAGCAGTTCGGGATCGTCATCGACCCGACCAAGCCTCCCTTCGTCGAGAACGGCAAGCGGGTCACGGACCGCGACGCTCTCGGCCATGCATTGCTCGAGGGTCTCACCGCACATCTCGCCGAGAAGGAGAGACACTGGGACGAGATCGCCGAGAAATACCGCTCGCTCGGCTATCCGCTGTTTCGCGAGCTCGAGAAGGGAGTGCTTCTCGACACCCTCGACCACCAGTGGAAGGACCACCTGCTCAGCATGGACGGCTTGCGCGAGGGCATCAACCTGCGCGGCTACGCGCAGAAGGATCCCAAGGTCGAGTACCAGCGCGAGGGCTTCCAGCTCTTCGAGGAGATGATCGAGCGCATCGACACCCACGCGGTGGAGCGCATCTTCAAGGTCGCGATCCGCGAGCCGCAGGTCGCGCCGCCTCCCACTCCGGCGGCGAGCCCGGCGGCGACGTCCGTGGCTGCGGGTAGCGCGCCGCTGGCCGTTGGGCCCGTGAGTGCACCCGCCGTAGCAGCCCCCGCGTCGGCTACGGGCGCCCCCGTGCCGCGTCCCGCCACGATGGCTGGGATCTTCAAGCCCGCCTTCGGCGACGCGGCCAACGCGGCCGGCAAGAACACCGGCAGGCCCGCCCATGCGTCGAAGACCCCGGGGCGAAACGATCCGTGCAGCTGCGGCAGCGGGAAGAAATTCAAGAAATGTTGCGGCGCGGGCTGAGCGTGGACGGAGCGGGCCTGCGGCGTGATCCGAGCTAAGACGAGCGTGCCCCGGGCGTGTTTCTTCGTTCCGGGCTTTCGTGCTGCTGGAGTGCGCTGCGGGATCAAGCAGGCCGGGCCAGACGTCGCACTGATCGTGAGCGATGTGCCGGCGGTCGCCGCCGGTGTACTCACGCGCTCAACGGTGCCGGGCGCGCCGGTCGTGGTTTCGCGCGAGCACCTCGCAAAGGCGCCCCGCATGCGTGCCATCGTTGCCAATAGCGGCTGCTCGAACGTCGCCATGGGCGCGCGCGGGCTGCGCGATGCTCGAAGCATGGCGGCGCTTGCGGCCTCGCAGCTCGGCTGCGCTCCGGAGCAGATGTTGGTGGCATCGACGGGCGTGATCGGCGAGCCGCTCCCGATGCAGAAGCTCCGCCGTGGCATCCCGGCCGCCGCCGCCGCCCTGCGCGAGGACGGCCTCGCCGATGCCGCGCGCGCCATTCTCACGACCGATACCCGGATGAAGATCACGCAGCGCAGCCTTCGCATCGGCGGCCGGCGCGTGCGGCTCGCGGGGATCGCCAAGGGCTCGGGCATGGTTGAGCCCAACCTGGCCACTGTGCTCTGCTTCGTGATCACGGATGCCGCCGTAACACGGCCCTTCCTGCGCCGTGCGCTGAAAGTAGCGGCGGACAAGAGTCTCAACTGTCTCACGATCGACGGCGAGGGCTCGACGAGCGACAGCTGCTTCGTGCTCGCGAATGGCGTCGCGGGCAACTCCGTATTGCGCGGGCCCGCGAGCGAGGGGGCGAGCGCCTTCTCGAAGGCGCTCACCGACCTGCTGCAGGAGCTGACCCGTGAGCTCGCCCGGGACGGGGAGGGGGCGACCCGGCTCGTGACGGTGCGCGTCTCGGGTGCCAGGTCGGACGCAGAAGCGGACCGCGCCGCGCGGCGGATCGCCAACTCGATGCTGGTCAAGACGGCACTCTTCGGCGGTGACGCCAACTGGGGCCGGATCCTGCAGACGATCGGGCACGGCCGCGTGGCCCTCGATCTTGCCCGCACCGAAGTATGTCTTGGCGGCGTGCCGGTCTTTCGGCGCGGCGCCTCGGCCGGGAAGGCCGCCCGTGACCGGGCGCAGGAGAAGCTGCGGGCGGCGGAGGTCACGGTCGAGGTTCGGCTGGGGGCCGGGGCTGGCCAGGCCGAGATTTGGACCTGCGATCTCAGCTACGACTACGTGAAGATCAACGCCGAGTACCGGACCTGATCCCCTGCGCTGCCCCGGTCTGGGTAGAAAGAGCCGGCCGGCTCTGCTATCCGAGGTACATCTCACACGTTCCGGCTACCCGGGCGGTGCCGTCTTGCCGCTCCCCGAGGAGAAATCCCCGGGGGCTGCGACGGTTCCGGGAAGTCACGGCCGGGACGGATGTAAAACCGCGAAGGAGCCTTTTCGATGGCTGAGTCGACCTCGGGTCCGGCCGTGACGGCCGAGACCGGGGCCGCGTCCAGCACGGACGCCGCCCTCCAGTCCCAGGAGTTGACGCTCCGCGACCTTCTCGAGTCGGGCGCGCATTTCGGCCACCAGACGCGGCGCTGGGACCCGCGCATGAAGCCGTTCATCTTCGGCGAGCGCAACGGCATCCATATCCTGGATCTCGACCAGACGCTCACGCTGTTCCAGGAAGCGCTCGAGTTCATCCGCGACACCGTGGCGGGCGGGGGCAAGCTGCTCTTCGTCGGCACCAAGCGGCAGGCGCAGGCGCCGGTTCGCTTCGAGGCCGAGCGCTCGGGCCAGTTCTACGTCAACAATCGCTGGCTCGGCGGCATGCTCACCAACTACCGGACCGTCAAGAAGTCGGTGGAGCGGTTCAAGGACCAGCGCGGGATCCTCGAGAACGAGGAGAAGGCGGCGGAGTTCTCGAAGCGCGACCGTGCCCACATGGCGCGCGCGGTCGAGAAGTACCGGCGCTCGCTCGAGGGCATCCAGAACATGGGCCGGCTGCCGGACGTGATGTTCGTGATCGACGTGGGCGCCGAGCACATTGCGATCTCCGAGGCGCGGCGCCTCGGCATCCCGATCGTTGCGGTGGTGGACACGAATTGCAATCCGGACGGGATCGACTTCGTGATTCCGGGCAACGATGACGCGATCCGCGCGATCCAGCTCTACTGCGCGCGGGTGGCGGATGTCTGCATCGAGGGCGCGGATCTCCACAACGAACGCCTGCAGGCGCAGGCTCCCGAGGGTGAGCCGAGCCGGGGTGGCGATCGCGAAGCCGCGCCGAGCACGGGGCGCGTCGTGGTCGAGATCAAGCATCCGCCGCGCCGCGGCCGGGGCGGAACGCACTCCGCCGGAGGGCCGCGCGGGAGCGGTCCGGGTGGCCCGGGTGGTTCGGGCGGTTCGGGTGGCCCGGGCGGTCCGCGCCGCGGCGGCGAGCCTGAGGCTCCCGTGCCCGCGGGAGGCAGCGAGAAGGAGGCCTAGCCAGCGGCGGTACGCCGGCAGTGATCCTCCGGCGATCCCGGCCCGTTTGGCAGACGCGACAACCGAAGCGGTGAGGGAGATTCCAGTGGCCGAGATCTCGGCATCAGTGGTGAAGGCGCTCCGCGATCAGACCGGCGCCGGCATGATGGACTGCAAGCGCGCGTTGTCGGATGCTGGCGGTGATCTCAAGCGCGCAGGGGAGCTGCTTCGCGAGCGGGGCTTTGCAAAGGCCGTGAAGCGCGAAGGGCGCGAGACCAGTGAAGGCGTGATCGGTCTCGCGATGGCAGGCGCCAGCGGTGCGCTGATCGAGCTTGCCTGCGAGACGGACTTCGTCGCGAAAACAGACGAGTTCCAGAAGCTCGCCGCCCGGCTTGCGGCGGCGGTGGTCGCCGACGCCTCGCGCTCGGACGTCGAGTCGCTGCTCGAGGCGACCCTCGATGGCGAGAAGGTGAGCGAGCGCATCCAGGGTGCCATCGCGAAGATGGGCGAAAACGTCGTGCTCCGGCGCGTGGCCCGGCTCACGGCCGGAGGAGAGGGCGTCGTGGGGGGCTATGTCCACGCCGGCGGCAAGCTCGGCGTGCTCGTGGCCCTGGCGTCGAAGGGCGGAGGGCCGGAGCTCGAGGTCCTCGCAAAGGACCTCTCGATGCACGTAGCGGCGGCCGATCCTTCTCCGGTGGCCATCGATCGCAGCGGAGTGCCCAAGGAGCTCGAGGACGCGGAGCGCTCGATCTTCCGGGCTCAGGCCGAGCAGTCGGGAAAACCGGCGAACATCATCGAGAAGATGGTCGACGGGCGGATCAACAAATACTACGCCGAGGTCTGCCTGCTCGAGCAGGCCTTCGTGAAGGATCCGGACCGCACGGTGAGCAGACTCCTTGCCGATGAGGCGAAACGGCTGGGGCGCGAGATCGGCGTAGCTGGCTTCGTCCGCTTCAAGCTGGGGGAGGCCCTCGCCCGGTGAAGGCCGTGTTCGGGCGCGTGGTGCTGAAGCTCTCGGGCGAGGCCCTCGCCGGAGAAAACGGCTTCGGCATCAGCCCCGGTGTCCTGCGCGGGCTCGCCCGGGAGATCCGGGAGGTGCACTCGCTCGGCGTCCAGGTGGGCCTCGTCATCGGCGGGGGCAACGTGATCCGCGGCGTCCAGGCCGCGGCCGAGGGTCTCGACCGCACGAGCGCCGACTATATGGGCATGATGGCCAGCGTCATCAACGCGCTGGCGCTGCAGGACGCGCTCGAGACGGAGGGGATCTCCACGCGGGTGCTGACCGCTCTCGAGATCAAGCAGGTGGCCGAGCCGTACATCCGGCGGCGGGCCGTGCGGCATCTCGAGAAGAACCGCATCGTGATCTTCGCCGCCGGGACGGGGAACCCCTACTTCAGCACGGATACTGCGGCCGTGCTCCGAGCCGCAGAGATCGACGCCGAAATCGTGCTGATGGCGAAACACGGCGTCGACGGCGTGTATGACGCCGACCCTCGCCTCGACCCGAACGCCAAGCGCTACGACGAGGTGACGTTCGACGAGGCCCTGCGCAAGAACCTGCGCGTGATGGACCAGACCGCGATTGCGCTGTGCCGCGAGAACAAGCTGCCGATGATCGTGTTCGACATGAACCTGTCCGGGAACATCCGCAAGGTCGTCACGGGCGAGAAGATCGGAACGCGCGTCGGGTAGCCGCAGCCCCGCCGCAGAAGAGAGGAGAGCATGGCCGCAAGGACTCCGGAGAAGACGATCGAGGAAGCGAAGGGCGGAATGGAGAAGGCGCTGCAGAGCCTGCGGCACGATCTCCAGCGCGTGCGTACGGGCCGCGCCAACGCACAGCTCCTCGACGGCGTGAACGTCGACTACTACGGCACTCCGACGCCGCTCAACCAGCTCGCGAATCTGACGGTGCCGGACCCGCGCCTGATCGTGATCGCTCCCTACGACAAGGGCGCGCTCCACGCCATCGAGAAGGCGATCCAGACGGCGCAGCACCTCGGCCTCACGCCCAACAATGACGGCAAGGTCGTGCGCATCCCGATCCCGGCGCTCACGGAGGAGCGGCGCAAGGATCTGGTCAAGCAGGTCAAGAAGATGGCCGAGGAACATAAGCTGGGGGTGCGCGAGGCCCGCCGGGAGGCATTGCAGGCACTCAAGGCGCTCGAGAACGACGGCATCCTCCCGGAGGACGATAAGCACCGGCACGAGAAGAAGGTGCAAGACCTGACCGACGAGCACGTGAAGAAGATCGACGACACCTGCGCGGTCAAGGAGAAGGAGATCCTCCAGGTCTGATCATGCAGGAACGCCGGCTTCGCAGCGATCGCCTGCCCCGCCACGTCGCCCTCATCATGGACGGCAACGGGCGCTGGGCGGAGGCCCGTGGACTCTCCCGCAACGAAGGCCATTGGGCGGGCATCGAGGCCGTGCGTGCCGTGGTGCGCGCTGCGCACGAGCTCGGGATCCGGACCCTCACTCTCTATTCGTTCTCGCTCGAGAACTGGGAGCGGCCCCGCATCGAGGTCGAGGAGCTGATGCGCATCCTCGAGCACTACCTCGAGAGCGAGCTCGACGAGGTCCACCGCAACGGCATCCAGGTGCGGGCCATCGGGCGCCTCGATCGCCTTTCCGCGTCCATCCGCAAGCGCCTCGATGACGCCATCGAACGGACGCGTGGCAACCGCGAGATGCAGCTCGTCTTCGCGCTCTCCTACGGCGGGCGTGCGGAGATCGTGGATGCCGCGCGCAGCCTGATGCGGGAGGCCGAGCTCGGCAAGCTCGATCCCGACCGCCTCGACGAGAAAACTTTCGCGGCCCACCTCTACGACCCCGAGCTGCCCGACCCCGACCTCCTGATCCGAACCGGCAACGAGTCGAGGGTGTCGAACTTCCTGCTGTGGCAGATCGCCTATGCGGAGCTGTATACGACGCCCGTGATGTGGCCCGACTTCCGGAAGGGGCACCTGATCGAGGCGCTGCTCGACTTCCAGTCGCGCGAGCGCCGCTTCGGCCTGACCAGCGCGCAGGTGCGGGGCGGCGACGAGTCGGAGTCTTCTTGAAGCGCCTTGCGATCCTCGGGAGCACGGGCAGCGTTGGCGAACAGACGCTCTCCGTCGTCGCCTCGTTCCCGGACCGCTTCCGCGTCACTGCGCTCGCGGCCGGGCGCAACGTCGAGAAGCTCGCCTCGCAGGCGCGCTGCTTCGATCCGGACGTCGTGTCGGTGGGGGACGCGGAGGGCGCCGCAAAGCTGCGTACGCTCCTGCCAGGCAACCGCCCGACGATCGTACACGGCGCCGAGGGATTGCTGGCCGTGGCGACCCACGACGCTGACCTGGTGGTCGCGGCGCTCGTCGGCGCGGCCGGCCTGCGTCCGACGCTCGCGGCCATTCGAGCCGGCCGTGACGTCGCCCTCGCCAACAAGGAAGTTCTCGTGATGGCGGGCGCCCTCGTGCTGCGAGAGGCCCGCGCGCGGGGCGTCGCGCTGCTGCCGGTCGACAGTGAACACAGCGCCATCTTCCAGGTCCTGGCCGGCCAGCGGCGCGAGGACCTCGCAAGGATCGTACTGACGGCGTCGGGCGGGCCCTTCCGTACCTGGTCTGCCGAGCGCATCGCGGCGGCGACGGTCGCGGAGGCGCTGCAGCATCCCAACTGGTCGAT
>CAYGXT010000139.1:0-7395 GCA_964353695.1 uncultured Myxococcaceae bacterium | reverse complement strand
CCGCTCGTGGCTCCGCGTCTCCTCCCACACGAACTCGACAGCGTCTGCCTGAGGAAGATCCGGGCGGCGCCACGGGAGCGAAGCCGACTCCTCGCGGCGCGAGCGCTCGCGGACCAGATGCAGATCGCGCTCCTCGATGTCGATCACCCTGGCGTGATCGAGCTCGTGCTTGCTACGGGCCTTACCGCCTACGATGCGTCCTATCTTTGGCTCGCAGGCACTCATGGCGCCGAGCTCATCACGCTGGACGCCCGTCTCGAGCGAGCCGCCGCGAGGTTGCGGCGCTGACTCATGGAGGAGCGCCCGCCGAGCTGGAGGCTCAACGCGCCCACAGCTCCGCGAGATCGATCTCGATCGCTGCGAAGGGCTCGGCACGGACGCGCGCCGCATCGCGGTGAACGGCCACGGGCGCGAAACCGCCGGATCGTCCGGCGAGAACCTCGAGCGTTCGGAGGATCGGATCCACGAGCCAGGCGTGGGCCACTCCGGTGCGTGCGTAGATCGGGAGCTTGCGCTCGCGGTCGAAGACAGCGCTCGTCGGCGAGAGGATCTCGCAGATCCAGTCGGGCGGAAGCCTCACGAACGCCTCGTCCGGAAGCGCCGGCAACCGCTCGCATCGCCAGGCGGCGAGATCGGGCACGAGGATGGCCGCGTCGCTCTCGAGATGCAGCTCGGGCTCGGCGAGCACGATCCAGCCGCCGGGGCCGCCGACGCCGCGTCCGAAGGGGTTGTTGAGAAGGGTAGCGAGCTGCGTCTCGGCGTAGGCGTGGCGGGGGGAAGGGCGTGGGCTCGTCCGCAGCTCCCCCTCGACCATCTCGGCGACGAGCCATGTCGGCGTGTCAAGGACGTCCTGGTAGGTGGCGCGGCGCGCCTTCGTCCGGGGAGCCATGGCGAGAGGCTACCGGCGCGCGAGGCCATGGCCAGTGGCAACGGCGGTTCACGGATCGCTCTAGGCGTCGAGCCCCAGCTCTCGCCGGATCACTCCGAAGTCGAACGCCTCGCCGGGGGCGAGACGCGCCTCGTGGTTCTCCATGTCCTTGAGCAGCAGCTCGACCTCTTTGCGACCCCGCGCCGTGCGAATGGCGTCGCGTGCCGTGCGGCCAGCGAGCGCGGGCAGCGGCTGATCGGCCCAGTCGGCGTAGTGACGGGCCTTGAACTCGCGCAGGATCTGGAGGGCCTCGGGCGGCGGGGGCGAGGCGGGCTTGCGGCGAGCGGCCACGTCGCGAACGAGCGCCGGCGACTGCGGATCTCCGTGCTCTCGAATGCGATGCCGCAGGAGAGGGCCGCAGGCCTCCTCGATGCGTGCGCGCAGCGCATCGGCCCGCGCGACAGAGTTCGTCTCGACCCGGAGGCCGCGCATCGAAAGCGTCGCCGACCCGATGAGCGTGTTGTCCCAGGCTGCGTGCATGACGTTGCCCGGGCGGATGAACGTGTAGTGGTAGGTTTCTGCCGGCTGATTCCTCTCCGCCTCGGCACCCTCCACGGCGGCCAGCTTCTCCGCCACCGCCGCACACACCCCCGGCTCGAATGCGAAGTGATCGGTAGTGAGGAGGAGCGGGTCGCCGTCCGTGTTGTGAAGTTCGACTGGTGCGCTGGCGTCTTCGTAGAGCGCGCGGATCGGATGGGGCCGGGCCTCCGCCTCGTGCGCCTCCTCATCCCGCGCAAGGCAACATTTCTTGTACTTCCTGCCGCTGCCGCAGTAGCACGGATCGTTGCGGCCTAGGTTCGGCGCCCGAGCCGGAGGAGGGGGAAGCATGAGAGGCTCGTCGAGGTCCACGAGATCCTCCCGCTCGAGCCTGAGAGTGATCTCGAGGCCAGGCTCGGGCTCGAAGGTCTCAGAGATGAATGTCTGAGAGAAATCCCACTCGAAATCGGAGAAGATTCCCTCGTGTCTGTCGATCAGCTCGCTGAGCGCTACCGCGCACGCCGTCGCGATCCGGAGATCTACCTCGGTGATCGGCATGATCTCAGCGTGCCGGCTTCGCCGCTCGACGGTAGGATGCGCGCGCGGCGAGGCCACTCGCCAGCGATGGTGTGCGATCTCCTTCTTCATCGTGCGCGAGAGCTCTGACTTCGGAACGAGCTCGAAACAAAGATGGTCGAAGCCGAAGTCGATCGTGTCGGGGGGACCCTCCGCATCCGGGGGAAACTCGAGATCGGCGAAGCGCTCGTAGGCGTCCCGCGACGGAAAGAGCAGGAAGCCGTAGCTCTGGTCGAGGGCGCCGATGATGGAGAGACAGGCGCCACGAATGCCGAGGCGCGGGATGTCGACGCGCAGAACGTGATCGTCATCCGCCTCTTTCCACGGCGCCCGCTCCCACAGATCGCGCGCGGCGCGGAAGAGTGCAGCGATGGTGCTCGCGCCAATGCGACCGTTACACAGGTAGCTGCGGTCATCGCCGGGCATCGGCATGGTTCGCGCCATTTCTACGAGAACCGCGTCGAGCTCCGGGGTCGGCGCCACGACGACCTCGAGTTCCGGACCGAACGCGGCGCGGATCTCAGCGGCCCATGCCTCGCTGGCGACGCGTACGCGCTTCGGAGGCGGTGAAGAGCCCTCTCGTCGCGCCATGGCTTCGCGCAGCGTCGCGGCGAGGTCGACCGGCGCCTCGGAGTCGACGACCCGGTGGTGGAGGATCAAGTCCTCGGGCAGCAGCATCCAGAAGACGATGTCGGGGCGATGGGGCCGCGGGCTCTCGACCTCGAAGGGTGCAGCGAGACGCCCGCCCACCCACTCCTGGAGTAAGCGGGGCTGCGAGATCGATCTGCCTCTCTTGGTCGGCCGTCGCCTCATCGGTGGAATTGTACCGCGAGCGCATGCGTTGCAAGGCGATCCACCGGCCCCGCATCCGTCGCGCCGGCGCCCGCGGCGTTTCGTGACGAGACGCGGGCCCTGAGGACCGTCGGCATGCGACGCGAACACGTATTCGCGGTGAACGCATCTGCACCAGCTCGAGGGCCGTACCGCTACCGCTTGCAGAGCGCTTCGCAGGGCCGCCCGTCGCCGTCGCCGTCGAGCCGCTTTGTTCCGCAGTGCGTCAGGTAGAAGCGGGCCTCTTCGCAGCTCACCATCTCCTCGCAACGCCGCTTCGGGCCGCATTCGAAGGGAGCGGGCTTTGGTGCAGCGCCCGGAGGCGCGCCCGCGTCGAGCTTCGGGGCCAGCTGGAGTGCCGGCGGCGGTGACTGGGACGTTTGATCGGGCATGCCGAGATGGGCTTTGTCTCGGGGGTGCTGCCTTCGCCACTGCCAAGGAGGGTCTCGTTCCGCTTCCGGCAGCGCCCAGAGTCCGAGCCCGGCGCGCCGGGCTTCGCTCTCCACGTCGTACAGCTCGATGCGATGGGCGTAATCGCGGTAGACCCAGGCGGCTCCTGTGCGAACCATCTCCCGGTTTACGTCCACGTCGCCGACGATTACGCGGGCGACGGTTCGGCCGTAGCGGTCGTGATCGACCACTTCGAGTTTGGCCTCGCGTCCGAACGCGAGGCCGGACAGCGCCTCTTTCGCGCGGCGCCAGTAGGGCTGGCCGAACTCCGGGGCATCGACCTCGGCGAGACGAACTTCGATCTCGCGGCCCTCCGAGAGCAAGACGAGCGAATCGCCGTCCTTGACGGCGACGATTCGACCGCTGATCGCCGCTCCCTCGGAGAGCGCTGGCCAGGGAGCGAACGCAACGGAAGCGAGAAGGAGGAGCGAGCAGCTCGCAAGCCAAAGCAGCCGAAGTGGATGAACCCGCCGGCCTCGCGCCATCAGCGGCTCTGAAGCTTGAGAAGGTCACGGATCTCCGCGAGCAGCTTCTCCTGCGCCGGCGGCTCGGCCGGTGCAGCGGCGGGCGCCGGCTTCTTCATGGCGTTCACGCCCTTGACCAGCAGGAAGACGCAGAAGGCGATGATGATGAAGTCGATGCTCACCTGGATGAAGTGGCCGTAGTTCACGGTGACGGGCGCCTCGGCTGTGCCGCCAATCACGAGCTTGAGGGCATCGAAGTTGACGCCCCCGCTCGCGAGGCCGATGGGCGGCATCAGGATGTCACCGACGATGGAGCTCACGATCTTGCCGAAGGCGCCGCCGATGATGACGCCGACCGCCATGTCGACGACGTTCCCGCGCTGGATGAACTCCTTGAACTCGGAGACCATACTCATCGTCTTCTCTCCTCTTCCGGCTCCGAAGCCATGGCGGGCTGCCTGGCCAGGCCGGATCTATCGCAGGATTCTGACATGCATCGGTGTCGCGCTCAGCGCCGCGTGCGATGCCGCAAGGCGGTACACGCCGCCCGGAGCTCGTCCCGAAACTTCGGATGCGCGATGGCGATCAGCGCCTCCGCGCGCTCGGGAAGCGAACGGCCGTGCAGCTCGGCCACGCCGTGCTCCGTCACGATGGTGTGGACGTCCGCCCGCGTCGTCACCACACCCGCACCCGCCGCGAGAGTCGACACGATCCGCGAGATGGTACCGCTCTTCGCCGTGGAGGGCAGCGCGATGAAGGAGCGGCCGCCGGGAGAGCTGGTGGAGGCGCGCACGAAGTCCACTTGGCCACCCACACCGGAGTAGATCTTCGAGCCAATGGAGTCCGCGTTCACCTGGCCACTGAGATCCACGGAGAGCGCGGAGTTGATCGATGTCAGCCGGTAGTTCTGCGCAGCAGAGACTGGCAGGTTGGTGTGGTCGCAGGGATGCACCTCGACGATGGCGTTCTCGTGGAGCCAGTCGTAGAGGGTGCGCGTGCCGAGGCAGAAGGTGGCCACGACCTTCTTCCCGTGACGGGTCTTGAAACGGCCTGTGACCATGCCGCTCTCCACCGCGCGCATGACACCGTCGGAGATCATCTCCGAATGGATGCCGAGATCATCGCGGCCCTGGAGCAGCGAGAGCACCGCGTCTGGGACACCACCGATGCCGAGCTGGAGCGTCGCGCCCTCCGGAATCAGCGGCGCGATGTGGGAGGCGATCTGCCGCTCTTCGTCCGTGGGCGCCTCGTCGGGGAGCTCCACCAGCGGCTCCTCCGCCTCGACGATGGCGCTGACGTCCGAGACGTGGAGGAAGGCATTTCCGTAGGTGCGCGGCATGCACGGGTTGACCTGCACGATGACGTGGCGGGCCACCTCCGCAGCGGCGAGCGACGCCATCACCTCGACGCCGAGGGAGAGGAAGCCATGACGATCGGGAGGCGAGGTCATGAGGAGGGCGGCGTCGACCTTCGGCCGCTCTCTGCGCAGGAGGGCCGGAATCTCCGAGAGGTTGCATGGGATGTACTCGGAACGGCCGTCGTTCACGGCCTCCCGGTCTGCAGGCCCGACGAAGAAGGAGAGATGCCGGATCAGGCCCCGGCTCTTCTCGTCGGCGAAGGGGTCCTCGCCGAGCATGAGCACGTGGGCGACGCGCAGGCCGGGGGCGCCCGCGACAGGGTCCGGCGGAAGCTCGACCGCGCGGCGCGCGAGCGCCCGGCAAAGGACGCGCGGGGTTGCGGCGTTGCCGCCTACGAAGACTGTCTGTGCAGGCCCCACGGCGCAAACGGCCTTCTCCGCGCTGGTGAGACGGCTGCGATAGAGGTCCAGCCATGCCATGCGCGCAGGGTGACACGCGGGCCTGGCGGCCGCACCTTCCGCCGCCGCATCAGAATGCTGCGGCGCGAAGTCAGAGCCACGAGGCTGCGATCGCGAGCGTCACGAGTGTGACCGACACGTCTGCGCCGAATCAGGCGCCGGAGCCCGGAACGATCCGAGCGGCCGCACTCGGGGCTTCTCCGAGCACGCGCTGCGTAGCGCGGTTGACGACGCCCTCGAGCAGGCCCGAGCCCCAGGCGATCGCCGCGAGGATGGGCACGGCCACGGCCATGAAGCCCCACAGCGGGAGCTCGCGAAGGCGCTCTCCTGCATAGATCGTGTAGGGCTCGTGCAAGAGGTAGAAGCCGTAGGAGAAGGTGCCGAGGAAGAGCAACGGCCTACGCAGCCCCCCGAGCGCGAGGAGCCCACGACATAGATGCGCCAGCAAAGCGAAGAGGCCCATGCCCACGAGACCGTCGGTGCAGGTGAAGCTGAGTCCGGGTCGGTAGCTCAGGAACCCGGCTGCATAGAGCAGCACACCGGCCGCAAGGCCGGGCATGCCGAGTAGCCAGCCGAGGGTGCGCTCGCGCTCGCGGCGGAGGAGCAGGCCGAGCGACATGCCGGCTGCGAACTCCCAGAGGCGCGATCCGAAGAACGCCCCTCCACTCAGTGGCACGTCGAGAAGGAACCAGCGGTTCCCGATGGTGAAGGCGGCTGCCACAATGAGAAAGAGCGCAGGGCCGAGCCGGCGCAGCAGCGCTGCGAGCAGCGGGAAGACGAGGTAGAGCTGCAGAATGAGGCCGAAGAACCACCACGCGGGGTTGGCGTAATAGAAGAGCTCCGCCGGCCAGACGCGATTGCCCGCGAAGCTCGCGAAGAAGCGCCAGTCCACGGGGTCGTAGTGCGGGATGAAGGGCGAGACGAGCCAGACGATGTGTGCCACCCAGTACATCGGGAACAGGCGCAGGAGACGGTGGCGGTACCACGCGCGCCAGCCCGCCACGGGCCGCACGCTCTCGCCGAGGGCATAGGTGAGGCCGAAGCCCGAGAGCAGCAGGAAGACGGAGACGGCCTGGGAGCCGAGCTGGGAGAAGGCGACGAAGAAAGCCTCTGCTCCGCAGCCGATGCGGCCCGGGATGGTGGTCGCTCCACACTCGTCGGCGTAGAGCGAGAAGTAAACCGGATTGAAGGGCCAGGGCAGACGCCCATTCGCCCAGGTGATGAAGAAGTGGAACCAGGCCACCCACAGGATCGAGAAGCCCCGCGTGGCGTCGATCCAGTCGAGGCGGACGCGAGGGGCGGGCTTTGCAGCCGTCATTTCAGGCGAGGGAGAATCTGCGCCGCCGCAGCTTCGGCAGGCCAGCTTCCGTCTCGCCCACAATTTCGTGGGTTGCGCCGGGCGGAAGCTTGCCGCGCTTCGTGGCCTTCGCGGCCTCACCGCGGGCGAGCACGCCGCGCGTGAACTCCTCGGCGGCCTTCGCGGCGGCAGATTTGCGCGGCTTGCCGTGGGCCGGCTTCGCGCGACCAGGCTTCTTCTTGGGCTTGCCTGCCATGAGCGAACCTCGATTCCGATGAGCCCGGCTCGGATTACGCCCGGGCCGCGGCTGGCGCTCAACGTTCGGCACGGCGACGGGATCCTAGCTTCGCCGAGTCTCCACTGTACCGAGTTCGCCCGGGGTTCAAGTCAGGATGCTGCGTGAACGTGGGCTTGAGGTCGCGCGCGCATCGGGCCATCAGACGCAGCTCCTGCGCGCCCGGCACTCGCGCCGGAGCGTCTTCCGACCCGTGCGTTTCCGCAGGCTTAGCTCCGTTTGGCGGCTGTTGGTGGCAAGAAAACGTCAATAGTTTCCAGA
>CAYGXT010000138.1:0-7420 GCA_964353695.1 uncultured Myxococcaceae bacterium | reverse complement strand
CGTACGCCCGCGCTTTCGAGGCGCTCGAGCGTGCCGTGCGGGAGGGCGCCGACAGGCGCCAGGTGCAGGCACTCACGGAGCAGACGGCCCATGCGACGCCGGTCTGGAGGCGCTCGCCCGAAGCTACCGAGGCCGCGAACGCAAAGGTCGCCGAGCTCCTCGAAGACGGTCTCACCCGTGACGAGGCCGTGCAGATCGCCCTCGTGAACGATCCGCGGCTGCAGGCGCAATTCGACCAGCTGGGCCTGGCTCGCGCGGACTACGTACAGGCAGGCCTGTTCACGAACCCGGAGCTCGGCGCATTCATCGGATTCCCGATCCGGCTGGATGGAAGCGCCGTCACGCTCATGACGCTCCTCTCCGATCTCTGGATCGTCCCGGCGCGAGAGGCCGTCGCGGAGGTGACGATCCAGGTGACGATCCAGCAGACGGCCTCGGCCGTGCTGCAGACTCTCTTCGAAGCAGAGCAGGCTTACGACACGGTGCTCCATCACGAGGCGCGCCTGGCGCTCGAAAGCGAGGAGCTCGAGCTGCGCCGCAGGTCCGCCGAGCGGATCCAGCAATCCTCTGCGCGTGAGCGAGAGCAGGCGGTTCGGGAGAGCGTGAGCGAGATCGGCGTCGCAGGTCAGGAGATCGCCCTCGCCCAGGAGGTGCGCAACCTCGCGCTCGCTCGCCATCGCCTGGTGCAGATCCTCGACCTGCCCGCTCGCGCGCGCGACGTTCCGCTCGCCGATCGACTCGACGAACCCTCCGAGGACGCGTGGAACGAAGATCGAGCCGTGCCCTTCGCCCTCGAGCAACGACTCGATCTCGCTGCCGCGCGGCTCGAGGTGGAGCAGGCAAGACGGCGCGCGACACTCGCACGGCGCTCGCGCTTCGCGAAAGTAGGAGCCGGCCCCGGCTACAACGGCGCATTCGGAACGGACGACAACTGGGGCCCATCGGTGGCGATCACGCTGCCGATCTTCGACTGGAAGCAGGCGGATCTCTCCAGCGCGGCGTTCCTGGAGCTGCAGAGCGAGCATCAACTCGCAGCGCTGGAAGCGCAGACCCGGCGCGAGGTCGCCGATGCCGTGGCGGAACTCCAGCTGCAGCGAAGCCAGGCCGACATCCTGAGGACCGAGGTGCTTCCCGCGCGAGTACTGCTCGAGGAGCAGAGTGGCCCAGAAGGGCCACGCGATCTCGCGGAGTATCTGATCTGGCTGCAGGGGCAGGAGCGGGCCATCGATGCGCGGCGTTCCTACCTCGACGCAGTCTGGGGCCTGCGCCAGGCGCAATCCGAGTTCATGCGGGCACTGTACGGAGGCGCCGCACGAGACCGCTGAGCGGAGCTGAAATCGCGCCCGAATTGTGTACCGACATCAGCTCAAGAGATGACATCAGCCCAGCTTTTCGAAGAAGTGCGCCAAAGCCAGCGCATTTCGAAGAGTGCGCGCCATCGAATTCATCGCAATCCACTCGGATTCTCATCGTATCCCTTGTAACTGCACGACGTAAGCGCGTACGTTGCCCTTCGCAGCAGCGGAGGAGAGATCATGCGGAGCGATCGTGGCGTTTTGTTTGGGCTGATCGGGAGCCTCACCCTCGGTGTTCTCCTCGCTGGGAGAGCGGCCGCGGAGGCGCCCTCGAACCTCGTGGAGGCCGGCGCGAACCTGGTGGCATACACGGGGAGTCCGGGCGATCTCGCCTATGACCCGGGCATCTTCTGGTACACCCCGCCGACGTGCAGCGGAGCGGGCGCAGCGTCAGACGGAACATCCCCCGCCCGCATCTTCCGCGGCACCACCTACGCCGCGCCGCCCCGCGCGATCCTGAGCGTCAACCCGCCGCGGCCGGCGACCACCTGCAACCCGTATCGCCTGATCTCCAACATCGCGGCAGACACGGGCTTCATCTACTTCGTCGACAACCAGGGGCCGAGCGGCCATTTCGCGCTCCAGCGTCGCTCTCGCGACGCCAACGAGGCAGACCCTTCGACGATGCTCATCGACTATGGCACGGCCGTCACCAACGTCGAGATCAACGCGCAATACCCCACTGTTCTCTTCGTCATCCAGCGCATCCCGGGAAGCCAGGACCTGCTCAGGCAGTTTTCGAAGAGCAACGGGGACTTCCAGGCCAACCTCGAGGTGGGGCCGGCGGGCACGATGCGCGACATCCAGTACGACGGCAGATACCTGTACTGGCTCAACGGAACGACGCTACGCGCGGACGACACCACCAACGGCGCCAAGAAGACCGTCGTCGCGAGCGGCGTCTCCGCCTACTTCGCGGAGGGCTTCTACCAGGGGTATGGATGCTACCCCGAACCTTATGGCTGCGATTATGACGTTGCCTTCGTCCTGTACGGCAAGGGCAACCAGATCCTTCTCGACGACGCGGTGAGCCCCGGCGGCGGCTACCCGCCGTACTACACGGCCACGGACCCGAACGCGACGATCCATGCCATCACACGGGACAACCTGGACGTCGTGTACCACCTGGAGCGCCGCGCCGCGGTGCCGGGCGGCGTCTTCGACCGCGAGGAGCGCCTGTACCGGGGCAGTACGCTCATCTTCGGGCCCGTGAACAACGGCGGCCCCGGCTTCGACGCACTCACCACGGACCTCGAGCATCTCTACTTCCACAACCGTGCGACGAACGCGCTGCTGAAGCTGCGCAACGGAGCGACGGCGATCCCGATCTACGATCTCAGCGGCACCGGGATCGAGGTGACCCAGGGCATCCAGAACCCCGCCAATAACGTGACGCTCATCTCGAACAAGCGCACGATGGTGCGCTTCTACGTCAAGTCGAACGATGCCCGGAGCGTCGCGGGCGTCACGGCCTTCCTGGACGTCTACAACACCCAGGGATATCTGGGCAGGCTGCAGCCCGTGAACCGCATCGGGAAGCTGCTCACGGTGAGGCCGGATCCGAAGCGGATGAACATGAACGACTCATTCCTCTTCGAGATCCCGTTCGACTGGACACTCTCTACCGCGCTGACCTTCCAGGGGATCGTGAACCCCCTCGCTGGCGTCGTCGAGGACAACCGCTCGAACAACGCCGCGACCTCTCCGCTCCTCATCTTCACCGAATCGCCTCGAATGCTGCTGGATCTCGTCGAATTCAGGTACAGCAACGGCGCGGGCCTCGCCGTGGGTGGCGTCTTCGACGACGGGAACAGCGTGCGATACATGCGGGAGCTCTACCCCGTCGCCTCCACCAGCTCGGGCGGAATCAACGACCCGGGGCCCGGCCTCCGGGTGAACTTCCGCAGCGTGACGGACAATGCCCTCGAGACCCGCGTCAACCAGACCAACGACGTCTGCAACTCGCGCCTCTGCAAGGACGACCCTACCGGCACCACCTGCTGCAGCGCCGGGCAGACCGATGCCGCCTGCACCACGCTCCTGGCGGGAGCGAAGGGGACGCTCCGGGACGACCGCAACATGTGCGCCGGGGACTACGTGGTGCAGCAGCTGCAGGCCATGCGTGCGGCCGGAACCATTCCGAAGGACCGCTACATCTACGGCTCCATCGCCTACGGAACGGCCCCTGCGACGGCGTTCACGCGGGGCTTCAATCCGGGCGGTGAGACCATCGCCGTGGGGCCCATGAAGGACCTCGGGAACGAGCAGAACTACATGGCCCACGAGATCGGTCATGCGCTCGGGCGCGGGCACCCGACCCCGGGTGCGGCCCCGACCTGCCCGGGCCAGAGCGCTGGCGACAACGATTACCCGTACGTGGCGGCACGCATCGGCGGGCGCCTGGTGGCCGGCGGGCCCTTCGGCGGCCCCAACGTCCCCGACGAGATCGCCCACGCGCGATTCGACTTCGGCGACCCGAACAACCCGCTGAACCCGATTCCCCGTATCGTGGGCGCATCGACCGCCGGCGACACGATGAGTTACTGCGCGCCCTACGGCATCAGCTCGTGGAACTACGAGAGGATCTACAACCGGCTGGCGTTCTTCCCGCTGGCCGCCGCCGGGCTCCCCAGGGCGGCGGGCATGCCCGCGGTTGCTGCGGCCATCCCCGGCGACTGGCTCCTCGCCTACGGAAGCTTCCCGCGTACGTCGGGCCAGGGCGCCTTCGGCGTCGTGCGGCGATTCGACAGCGTGGCCGACGTGCCGGTCCTGGTCGACGGTGGCTACGCGCTCGAGCTTCGGGACGCCGGCGGCGATCTGCTGGCAAGCCAAGCCTTCACGCCCCGCGAGAATTCCGAGGATGAAGACCAGGATCTGGGCTTCGAGCTCGTGGTTCCGTTCGTGGAAGGAACTCGCACTCTGCAGGTGGTGGAGAGCGCCACTTCCCGGATCGTCGCTAGCCACTCCGTGAGCGCCGGCCGGCCCGAGATCTCCGACGTCCACCTCGTAGGCGCGCCCGACCCCGTGGCCGGCGTCGTCACCCTGGAGTGGACGGCCAGCGACCCCGATGGCGACCCGCTCACCTTCGACCTCCTCTATAGCCACGACGCCGGCGCCACCTGGCAACCCATCGGGCTCTCCCTGTCCGATACCAGCGTCCCGGTGGAGAGCGAGGCGCTTCCCGGCGGCACGGGCCGCTTCCGCGTCGAGGCCAGCGACGGCGCCCAGAGCGCGCGGGCGGAGAGCGAGCCCTTCGAGGTCGCGCTCAAGCCTCCCGTCGTACAGATCGCCAACCCCGCCGACGGCCTGCAGATCGAATGGAGCCAGCTCGTGAACCTGGTGGGCGAGGTGCGGGATCCCCAGGAGCAGCCGATCCCGGATGCAAACATTCATTGGTCCAACGCCTATCGCAGCCTGGGCACGGGCCCCGCCGTGAGCGTCTCCGACCTCGAAGTCGGCGCCAACCTCATCACGCTCTCGGCCACCAATGCAGCGGGCCTCACCGCTACGACAAACGTGACGGTGATGGTCGGTGACAAGATCAAGCTCCCCGGCCCCCTCCTCGCCTCGACGCCGTCCACCCTCACCTTCAGCGTTGCCGGAAACGCGACCGCCGCGCAGCTGGGAAGCCTCGAGGTCACGAACGTCGGCGGCGGAAGCGCGGCCGGGTTCGTGGCAACGAGCAGCCAGCCGTGGCTAACGGTCAACGGCGCCGCATCGGTTTCCCTCGCGACGCCGCAGACTCTCGACATCTCGGCCGACCCCTCCGGTCTTCCGGACCTGTCGACGGCCTCGGGGGAGATCCAGATCACCAACAACGGCGATCCCTCGAACGTCGTGATCGTGCCCGTGACGCTCCTGAAGGGGAGTCTCGTGAGCGGCCAGCCCTTCGCCGACGCGGATGGAGACGAGGTCGGTGACGATGTGGACAACTGCACGCTGGTGTCGAATGCCGACCAGCGCGACAGCAACGACGACGGCTACGGAAACGCCTGCGATCCCGATCTCAACAACGACGGGATCGTGAACTTCGCGGACCTGGCAAAGATGAAGGGAGTCTTCTTCGAGACGGACGAGGATGCAGACCTGAACGGCGACGGCGTCGTGAATTTCGCGGACCTGGCGCGGCTGAAGACGCTGTTCTTCAAGCCGCCCGGACCGTCCGCGAAGGCGCCCTAGCCTAGCCTCGGATTGACACGGGGGCGCGCGGAGGGCGAGGATTCCAGCGATGAGCCCGCCCCACGACGCGCCCAACAGGATGCGCGCAATAGACCTCCTCGTGCGCGGCCTCGGAGGCCTCGCGCTCTTGACTCTGGTCGCGCTCCTCAGCGCCGCGCTCTACGCGGCGTTCCGCGACGTCTCGTACCAGCAGCGCGACGACTCGGCGTCCATCGCGCGCAAGCGCGGCGAGCTCGCGTGGATGGAAGAGCAGGCACGTGCGGCGACTGGCGCCGCTCGCCCCAACATCATCGTCGTCTTGTTCGACGACCTCGGCTACGGCGACCTCGGCGCTTATGGAAGCCGCGCGCTCGCCACTCCCCGCATCGACCAGCTCGCCGCCGAAGGCGCCGTCTTCGACAGCTTCTACGCGCCGGCACCCTATTGCACGCCATCGCGCGCCGGCTTTCTCACGGGCCGCTGGCCGATCCGCACCGGCCTTACGAACATCGTCTTCCCGCGCGGTCACGCCGTGAACCACTTGCAGCGCATGACCGGGCGCCAGCTTCGCCTGCCGGCCGACGAGATCCTGCTCCCCGAAGCACTGCGCGCCGCCGGCTATGCCACCGCGATGGTCGGCAAGTGGCATCTCGGCGACGAGGCGCCTTCGCTCCCCAACGATTTCGGCTTCGACCACTACTTCGGAGTGCTGCACAGCAACGACATGGCGCCGCTGCCGCTCTGGCGAAACCGCGAGATCGTGACGCCGCATCCGGTCGATCAGCGCCTGCTCACGCCTCGCTACACGGATGAGGCGATTGCATGGATCGAAGATCACGCGGACCGACCGTTCTTTCTGCACTTCGCCCACAGCTTCCCGCACATCCCCCTGCATGCGACGCCCGAGCAGGCGGGCAAGAGCGACGCGGGTCTGTATGGCGACGTGGTCGCAGACCTCGACGCGAGCGTAGGGAAGCTCGTCGACACGCTGGTGCGGCTCGGCATCGCCGAGAAGACGCTCGTACTCGTCACGAGCGACAACGGTCCGTGGTATCAAGGACGCGCGGCGCCTCTGCGAGGCCGCAAGAACGATACGTTCGAAGGGGGCATGCGGGTTCCGTTCATCGCGTGGTGGCCCGGACGGATTCCCGCAGGTCGGCGGGCAGGCGACGTCGCGATCGGCATCGACTTGCTGCCGACGGCGCTCGCGCTTGCGGGCATTCCGCTGCCCCGCGACCGCACGATTGACGGCGTCGATCTCTCGCACGCGCTCATGGAAGGCGTACCGCTTCCGGAGCGGCCAGTGCTTTACTACTCCGATCGCGAGCTCCAGGCGCTGCGTCTCGGGCGCTGGAAGCAGCACGCACGCCACGGCGTCTACGGCGGGGCGCCATGGTCGTTCGCATGGGTGCCGCTCATGGCGCAGGGCCCTTGGCTCTTCGATCTCGCGCGTGATCCAGACGAGGCCTACGACGCGTCGTCGCGCTACCCGGCGGAGCTCGCGCGGCTAACGGAGCTGCGCGAGGGCTGGCTCCGCGAGCTCGAAGCGAATCCGCGCGGCTGGAAGTCGCCCTAGGGCTCGGATACTTCCTCGGTTCCCTCATCTTGGCGACGACCCTCGTCATCGTGCTGATTGCTTGGAAATCTTCCGTCGGTTCGCTCTCCGTCGAGAACATCAGCACGTTCAAGACCGAGGCCTTCTACTGGACGGCGATTCTGGTCTCGAACACGCTGGGAACCGCGCTCGGCGATTTCCTCGCGGACAGCTCTGGGTTGGGATTCGCCGGAGGGGCCTTGCTCATCAGCAGCTTGATCGGACTCGTGGCTCTGGCCCACTACTTCACCAGAACTTCCAAGGTGATCCTGTTCTGGCTCGCTTTCGTCCTGACCCGCCCCTTCGGTGCGAC
>CAYGXT010000137.1:0-7464 GCA_964353695.1 uncultured Myxococcaceae bacterium | reverse complement strand
TGGATCGAGACCGCGGGCGCCGTGGCATCCACCACGTCAAGTGTGATGCTGGCCGGAGCGGACCGTTTGGCTCCCGTGTCTTCGGCCTCGACGCTCAGGGTGATGCTGCCGCCGAGGGCTGCGGCTGCATCGACCACGAATACGAACGTCTGCTGTGTGCTGCCGGCGGGAGGCGCCACCTGCCGCGTCTCGGAGAACGTGGTCTCACCGCTCGCCGTAAGACTCAGCCGTACGACGCCGCCCACGGCATCGTCAGCGCGCACCAGCACCTGCACCCGCTGGCCCCGCTCGACATCGGCGCCAGGCGCCGGCCCGAGAAACTGCACGCTGGGAGCGGGATCCTGGTCCGTATCCACCGTCACGGAGACCGACACCGGCGCGACGCCCGTGCGCTGCGCCGTGATCTGTGCGCTCCCATTCGCGTTCGCGGTGACGATGCCCGTCGCCGTCACGCTGGCCACTGCGGGCAGGCTGCTCACGAAGGCGAGGTTGCTGCTCAGCAGCTGCCGCGAGCCATCGCTGAAGACCCCCGTGACGCTGAGAGGCTGCGCCTGCCCGAGAAGCACGAATGCGAGCGACGCCGGGCTGACTTCGATGCGCTGCAGGATCACGGCATCCACCGTGATCGGCACCGCTGCTGCAAAGCCGCCGAAGCTCGCGCTGACGCTGGCCGCACCGTTGCCCTGCGCGGTCACGATGCCACCGGCGGAGACGCTGGCGACAGCGGAAGCGCTCGAGCCGTAGGTCGCCTGGGTCGTCACGTTGGCCTTGGATCCGTCGCCGTAGAGGGCGGTGACGCTGAGCGCGCGGCTGGTCTGGAGTTCCGCGAAGGAGAGCGCGGACGGCGCCGCCTGGATGCCGACGAGAGTCGGCGGCGCAGGCACCGTGGCCTCCGCCGGCCCGCTCGCCTGCTGCGACGTCGCGTAGTCGAAGACCACGACCCGGAGGCGCTCGCCTGCAGCAACGTCGAGCGTCGCCGTGAAGGCGCCGGCCGCATCTGCCGTGACGCGCAGCGTGAAGCCGGAGGCCAGGTTCGTGACGTCCACCTCCGCGAACGGGATTCCCGTCGTTCCGCCAATGCTGCTGCGCCCGTTCACCGGGGTCGTCACGCCCGCCAGCAAGGGCGCCGGCGGAGGCGGGCCATTGGGCGGCGTGCGCACCATGAACTCGAGGTAGGAGTCCGGGTTGGCTGGGTTGTTCGACACGCCCACGGCATTCGTCGCAATGGCGTAGAGGCGGTGCAGGCCCTCGGCCAGCGCCGCCGTATCGATCTGCAGGCTGCCGAGCGTGGTGCCGAGACTTGCACCGTTCGGGTCGTCCAGCGTGACACGAAGCGACTTCAGCCCGACCGGATCTTCGGCACTCGCTGCTACGCCGAACTTCACGCCCTGTACGAAGCTCGCGCCATCGGCGGCGCCCGCAAAGCGGACGACCGGCTCGCTCGGGTTGTCGGCCAGCTCGAAGACGAACTCGTCCTGGCCGGTCTGCCCGAGTCCGTCCGCGGCGACCGCCATCACCGCATGAGTCCCCAGCGCAAGCCCAAGCGTTCCCAGCGTTGCCTGGAACGGCGCGAGGGTTAGCGTGGCGAACGGCGTAGCGGTCCCGTCCAAGAAGAACCGCACGCTGCGCACGCCGGGCGAGACGACGCTGGGCGTGAGAGCGACCGAGATGCCGTTCAGCACCGGTTGGCTGGGATCGTCCGGCAGCGTGATCGAGGGCGGAGCAGACGACGTCGCCAGGAGGATCGGGATCGTGGCGTCCTGGAAGTTTCCGGCCGCGTCGAAAGCCGTCGCCCGTAGCTGGTAGGTATGCCCAGGCAGCAGCATCGCCGAATCGAGGGCGAAGATGCACGGGCCCTGCAAGGCCTGGTCGAAGACGCTCTTCTGGTCCACCAGCACGAAGCTCGAACCGGCGAGATCCGTGTCCTGGCTGCGGAGCTCGACGCGGGCGACGCCGGTGCCCTGATCGGCCGCGTAGGCGTTGACGCGCACGATCTGGCCGGGAATCACATGGGCAGGATCGACGCCGGGCTCGATGGAGAGCGTGACGGTCGGCGGATTCCGATCCTCGTTGGGACTCGTCGTGCTGAACGTGCTCTCCCATGCGTTGAAGAGCGCGTTGCCCTCGAGGTCCCGGATGGCGTTAGTCAGCACCACCGTGTACTTGCTGTTGCCGGCCAGGCGATTCGTGATGCCGTCCTCGAGCTGCCAGATCGCCACGGTCTTCTCGCGCAGCTCCGCAAAGCGCAGACGGCCGGGCGCGATCCGACCCGCCGGATCGAAGACCTGGAAGCTGCCGCCGGCGCCGGTCGTGATGGAGCTCTCCTGCACCTTCTCGCTGAAGAAGGCCGTCACAGGCGAGTCGATGCCGATGCCCTGGGCGTTCGCGAACGGCAGCACGGTGACGGTGGGAGCGCCGTTGGCAGCAATCAGTGGCGGGGGGAACTTGCCGGTGAGGCAGCCGATCGTCCCGACCAGCACCTCGAGCGTCACGTTCTGGTCGGAGGCGCCGACGCAGGAGGTGATCTTGCCGGAGACGCCCGGGATGATCGTGAACTTCTCCGTCACCACATCTCCTGGGAAGAGGTGGCGGAGGTTGCGTACCAGCGGGCCCTCGACATCCTGACAGGTGGGCTCATCGGCGGGCGTGGCTCCGGGCTGGCAGTCGGCGAACTTCGCGTCGGCTCCGACGTCGAGCTCGAGGCTCGCGTAGAGCGCCGCCGCATCGCCCTTGTTGGTGATCTCCACGCCCAGCTCGTAGGGCACCCTCGCCACGACGTCCGCGGGATGGGAGAGGCGCACCAGGAACTGGGGCGGGCCCTTCACCTCCACCTGGGCCTCGACAGCGCCGTTGAACGGAACGGGCTCCTCCTCCGAAATGCCAGGGCCCGTCACCTGCCCGCCGAAGCTCACCCGTACGCGCCGCTTGCCGATCTCGTCTCCGCGGATGATGAACTCGCGCTCCTTCTGCCCCGGCAGCGCACCGTCGCCCGGCGCGATGTCGTCGAAGGCGACGACCCCGTCGGACGGCAACGTGGACGAGAGCCCACCGTCCGGGAACTCGAGGCTCGCCTTCACGCCCGAGAGCGTGAAGAGACCCGAGACGTTCATGAGCAGGAGCCTCACGGAGAAGAACTCCTTCAGGCTCTTGATGGCGCCCTCGATCACGATCACGCCCGGGATGCGCGGAGGCTCCGCGCAGCTCCCGCAGGGCACGATCTGGTCGAAGACGATGATCTCCGTGTCCGGAGGATTGGGCTTCGACCCGCCGTCGCTTCCGGTGTCGCGCGGCAGCCGGTAGTTCTCGAAGCCCATTGGCTCCTCTTTCGGCATCGCGATCGGAACCTCGATCGGCACCTGCTCCTGCCCGATGGTCAGCACCAACGCGAAGACCGAGACGTTGAAGTTCGACGGATCGTCGAGCTTGATGACGCCGTCGTTCACGAGCTGGATCACCCGCTCCGGCGGTAGCGGCGTGGCCGTCACACGCGAGACCACGATGCTCTCGAGGGAGAGCTGTGTGATCGAGATGTCCTTCGAGAAGGTGTTGCCAGCGTCGTCCGTCGCGTTCACCGTGAACTTGTTCACGCTGTTGCGCTTGAGCCCGACGGCCGGGAAGGCGAAGCGGCCGCTCGCGTCCGGCACGATCGGCCCGCGCGACACCGGCCCTGTGAGGCTGATCTGCGTCGCCGCGCGGCTGGCCGGAGCAGAGCCCGCCACGCCAGCCAGCGCCGCCCCGAACGCAAACGCCGCCGCCAACAAGCGGCGATGCGGTCGGTGGGTTTGGAGGGGGCGGCTCATTCCACGCTTCCTAGAGTGGGCTCTTCAGCACGGAGGCGCCGAATGGGCTGGCAAGGATGCTGGCGTCGGTCCACACGCCCTTGCGGGTCACGGCATCGATGCGCTTGACCCGGATGCGAGCCGCGCTGCCGATCGTGCCCTCGCTGCCACCGCCGGCGAAGAAAATGTTCCCGCGCTCGCGGCGGATCGTGACCGGGAGCTGGCGCCCGACCTGCTCGACGTGCATCTCCACGATGTCGCCCGAAAGGAGGCGGCCGACGATCGGGGCATAGAAGGCTTCGATGCCGTCGGAGGTCGACACCAGGTAACGCTGCTCCCAGGTGTCGAGCTCGATGTCCCCCGGATGCTCCAGACCCACCTTGATCAGGAAGCCGCGCTGATCCAGCTCGGTGTTGCTACCGATGGGGAGCTGCATGAACAGGATCCGGTCGATCTCGTCGGAGGGCAGCAAGAAGACTTCGCCGCTGCTGTAGTCCGCCAGGAAGAGATTGCCGCCGGCATCGACGGCGATTCCCGACCAGCGGCGGCCCGGGATGCTCACGAGCTTCGACACCTCGGCCTGACCATTCCGATCGGCGTCCTGGAGCACGAAGAGGTTCTCCTCGTCGGAGAAGAAGAGCGCCCGCGGCGCGGTCGGATCGGGCCCGCGCACCTTGCGGTCGGCCTCCAGGTCCGACGGCCCGGTCATCTGGAAGTCCGGATGCTCGGCATAGGGTTGCATCACGAGACGGTGGCGGTTCGCCGGATCGGCGTAGAAGGGGACCGTCTCCAGCTGATGGATGGGAAGCCGGTGGATGCGGTTCGTCGGCTGGATCCCGCGATCGAAGTAGATGCCCGGATCGAGTTCGGCGATGAAGAGGTTCTCGACCTTCCCGTGCTCCGGATCGACGAAGTCGGCGATCTCCATCGCAATGGGCTGCACCGGACGCGCGTACTGGAGGGTGAAGCTGTAGTAGGACATCGCGCCCACCAGCTCGCGCACGATGGGCTGGCCCCGGTAGCGGAAGATGCGGCCGCCGAAGCTCTGGCTCGAGCTGAGGTTCTGTAGGTAGACGGCGCCCTTGCCGTCCACGGCGATCACGTCCGACGGGAAGCCGGCCTCGATCAGCTGCGCGTCGGGGCCCGTGAACGGAAAGTCGCGCACCAGGAAGCCTTCCTTCGGATTCGGCGCCAGCGGGGGCGTCGGGCGCAGGATGGCCAGCTCGTAGCGTCCGTCGGGGTCCGTCTCGAACGGGATCGGGAAACCCGAGGTACCGGTGGCCTGTACCGGGCGCAGGCCCCAGCCCCGCTGCCGCAGCGCCTGCTCCCGTCGTGAAAGACGCAGCCGCTGACGCGCCGTCAGCCCGGCGGGCTCACCGCTGTCCTCGATCGCGAAGGGAGCCCGCACCCGGACGAGGAAGGGATCGAGCCCCCGCAGCAGCGGCCGGGCCAGCGCCAGGGCCGAGCCGAAGGGCGGCTCCGGAAGCGCGCTCCCGATCTCGCGCGGCACGGCGATGCGCGCCAGAAGCTGCTCACGCGCTTCGGCCTCCCGCGCCCCCGTGTGGATCGGCCGCTCGGGCACCACGACCTGGCCGCCCTCCTTGCGCACCAGGGTCAGGGCCGAGGGGGTCGACTTCAGAATCTCCAGCTCGTCCCGCGCCGCGTAGGCGGCCTGGGTGATGTTGAGGGCGAAGCCGACGTAGTCGCCGGCACCGATCCGCGGCTTGAAGCTGTTGCTCGGGGGTGTGGCATCGATCTCCGACGCAATCACCGCCGGCGCCGGCCCGGTGGGGACTTGGACCTTGAGCGCCGGGGGTTCGGTCTTGCTGAGAGCGTCCTCGACAGCGTTGATCTCCAGCTTCGACTTGGCGATCGCGTCGTCGAGGATCTCCTGGCTTTGCTTGAGTGCTTGCTGATGGTTCGCTTGCTCGATCTTCAGCTGCTTCGTCTTCTCGACCAGCTCCAAGATCTTCTGGCCCGAAGCATCCACTTTCTTGCTGAGCTCGGCGTTGGCCTGCTTCAGCGTCTGCTGGAGCGGCGTCATTCCTTCTTCGAGGTTGCTGATCAAAACCTTGCGGGAGGCCTGCTCGGCAAGGAGCTGATTGCGCAGCTGCTCGATGCTCGCGAGATCGCCCGCCGGAATGAGATCGGGGTAGACGATCTCGACCGGAATGGTGGAGATGCGCGGCACACCATTCGGTCCGAGGGCGTTCGGCGCGAGCGTCGGGAGCTTCAGCGTCTGATTCTGCAGCCGGAAGGGATTCCCCTTCTTCACCACGGCCTCGGCGAGGTCGAGCTCGAGGAGTACCTTGCGGATCTCGCGCTGCGACTCGAGGAGCGCCTGGTGCGTCACCTCGAAGTTCTGGAGCGACCACGCCTTCTGGAGCACCTCCTGGGTCTTCTGAAGCGCGTCAGCGCTGACTCCCGGCTGCGAGGCGAAGTTCCGGACGGCATAACCGAGGTTCGTCTGGGGGTTCGCGGCGTCTGCGAGCGCCTGATCGAGGCTGCCCCCGAAGTTCTTGGGGTCTTGCAGATACTTGTGTATGGCCGCGGCGAGCTGCTGCCGGGCCTGCAGCGCCGTCTTGTCGGCGAACGTCGTCTTGATTCCGAGGTTGATGGCCGTGAGCCGCTTCTCGATTGCCTGCATCTCCTCGAGGGCCGCCTTCTCGGCCTGATCGGCACGGCCGAGCGCCGTGATGTCGATCTTCTTGGGCGCCTGCGTGTTCGCGACGTTCTGCACCTCGTTCTCGATCTTCTGCGCCGTCTGGCTGACGGCCTGCTGCTGCTGCAGCTTCGCGGCCTCCGCATCGGCACGCTTCTGCTCGATGAAATACTGGCTGTAGTTCGCGGAGGTCGTCATGCCGTTGTTCTGGAGCTCGGTCAACGAGGTCTTGAGAGTGTCCGAGTACATCGGGTCGTTGGCCGGATCGAGACCCAGATCCGGATACGCGATCTGCACGGTCGCGAGGCTGTCGGGATTCACCTGGGTCCACATCCGCCGATAGAACTGCACGGTGACGATCCCGAGCCAGTTGTCCCCCTGCTGAAGATCCTTCGAGGGCACCACGAACTTGAGATATTCGTGATGGTTCGCGAGACCCGAGGAGAGGGGCACCGGAAGCGGATCGAGATCCAGATAGGTCGCCTTCGAGCTCTTGAACTCCAGCGGCGGTGTCGGGTCGTCGAAGCGGAACAGGTAGTAGCGATGATCGACGTAGCGCGGATCGATGCTGCCCGAGACGACGTTGAAGATGTCGATGTTCCAGTTTCCCGAATCGTTCTCTCCGGCGCCGAGCTTGCGCTCGCGTTCGAGATCCGAATCCGAGCGCCTGAAAATGATCTTGGCCTTGCGCTCGCCTGCCACGATGCCCGCACGAACCTCCATCTGGGACGGCGGTGTCGGCTGGTTGTCGATCGCCGCGTTCGGATCGGCGATGGCTGCGATGATGAGCTTCGCAAGGAAGGCGCTGAGAGCCGAGGCGGCTGCTGCGAAGAGCACCACGCCAATGACGCCCGTGACGCCGAGAACCGCCGCGCCGGTGAAGAAGGCGATCAGCGCCAGCAGGCCCGTGATGGCGAAGGCGAAAAGACCCGCCACGAGGCCGGCGCCGAGGGCGGGTAGGAAATTCTGCGCGATCGCTCCATACCAAGTCTGGCGCTGCGGCACCTGGACGGTATTGGGGGG
>CAYGXT010000136.1:0-7473 GCA_964353695.1 uncultured Myxococcaceae bacterium | reverse complement strand
GCTCGGTCTGCGCGCGACCAGCCAGCTCGCGCAGCTCGACGCGGCCATGGCGGGCGCTCCCGAAACCGCGTGGCCGTGGATGCTCCTCGGCCTCGCCGTCGCGCCCGGCATCGGCGAGGAGATCTTCTTCCGCGGCCTGCTCCAGCGGGGCCTCGGGCGCAGGCTCGGGCGAGCCGGCGCCGTGGTAGCGGCTGCGGCCGCCTTTGGAGCCCTTCACGGCGATCCGGTACACGCCGCCGGCGCCTTCGGGCTTGGCCTCTACCTCGGGGCGGTCGCCGAGCTCAGCGGTGGCACACGCGCGACCATTGCCTGCCACGTGCTCAACAACCTGGCGGCCGTGGGCGGAATGGTGCTGCCGCAGCAGCAGGTCTTGCCACCCGAGGCGCTGGCCGCTGCGGGACTGTGCATGGCCGGCCTTTCCCTCTACGGCGCAAGACGGCTACTGCGGCGCGCTGCCTAGGACGCGCGATCGCCCGCCTGGTCGTAGCGTTGGCTCGGTGTTTCACCGGAGGCCGCTACCTCCCCCGAGCTCCTGGATCTCTTCAGGCTCCTCAGACTCTTCAGGCTTTTCAGGCTCTTCAGACACCCCCTTGAACGACCGACCCGTAGGGTTGCCCAGACGGTCCATCCCCAGCGGAGGGAACGATGCCCAAGCTGCCCTCACCTTCGATCCTGCTGCTTCATGACGGGGAGCTCGAGGACGTTCGGCTACTCCTCGAGTCGCTCGATGCGACCACCACATCCGTTCGCTCCCAACAGCCGCCCACCGCGGGCGGCGATCGCCGATGGGACCTGATCGTGGCCACGGCGCGGCGCGCCCTCTCGCATCCGGACTGCCTCGCGGGCGGCGACGGGGAGCTTCCGCCCGTGCGCGTGGTCTTCGTCAGCGAAGACTCGCCCACGCTACGCCGCCAGCTCCGTGCCACCGGATTCGACTACCTGGTGCGCCGGCCCGTCGACCCGTGCGCGCTGCGTCTTCTCTTCGTGCGCCTGCTGTATCAGGGACCCGAGCGCCGGCGCAGCGAGCGCTACCCGTCCGGCCGCGAGGTCGCGTATCGCCTCGGCTCGCGCGCACGTCATGCCTTGCTCGGTGATCTCTCCGAGAGCGGCTGCCGCCTGCTACACGCGGCATCCGCGCAGGCCGGCCAGCGCATCTCGGTCACTGTCCCGGTCGACGAAGGCGGCCGCGCGACGATGTCGATCGAGGGATCCGTACTGCGCGCCGTGCTTTCCCGCCCGGGCGAAGAGGGCAGCACGCTGGCCATCGCCTTCGACGAGCTCGGTGACGCCGCGCTCGAACGCCTGCGCGAAGCGCTACGCACCAGCGTCGTCGGCAGCGAGGCCACGCCCCGCGCCACGGCCTCGACGCCGGAGCGGCGACGCGAACCGCGCAGGCCGTTTCGGAAGCGTGTCGTGGCGCTGCGTGCGGAAGCGGATCGCGTGTTGATGGGGCGCGATCTCTCGGCCGGTGGCATGCGCATCGAGCCTCATCCGACCCTCGCGCTAGGCGACCGACTGCGGCTCGCGATCTACGCCGAGCCGGGCACGGAGCCCTGGCTCGTTGGCGCATCGGTCGTGCGAAATGATCCCGACGGTGGCCTCGGGCTGCGTTTCGATGTGCTCCCGCCGGAGGTTGCGCGACGGCTCGAGATCTTCGTCGCATCACTCCCCCCTGTGGAGCCGCTGCAGCGGGGCGAGCTGGGCTCCCTCGGGGCCGTACTCTCGCAGATTCTCGATTGAAGCTCTCTCAGCGGATTGCCGTTGGCGTGACGGCTCCACTGCGAACCGCTCCCTCGCGGTCGTAAAGCGTGGACGCCTCGACCGTGATCTCCGACAAAGCGATGCGCCCGGCCGAGAGGGAAGCCTTCGGCTCGAAGGCGAGCGCAAGCTGCTTCACGGACGCGCCGGGGTCGACGAAGTCCACCGTCACCCGGCCGCTCGCCGGATCGTCGGTCCAGGCCACGATCGAGCCGCGTCCGAGATGCTGCTCCTCGAAGACAGCCCGTGGCGTGACCTTCGTGCGCGGATACGCAATTACGATGTGTGCGGCATGGGGTGGCGATACCGGCAGCGACAGCACGACCTTGGGAAGCGGCACGAGGCTCGCGAGCTGCTTCGAGACATCGATCCCGAACAGGCCCGCGTAGGCCGAGGCCGGCGTCTGCGCGCCGGCAACGCCGCCGACGCTTGCGGGGAGCACCGTGAGCCGCTGGCCGTACACGATTGCGGGCAGGTCCTCGCTGCCGCCAGTATCGGTTCGGCGCCGCCTGCTTACGTTCACGTCGTAGCTACCGGGCGGAACCGACGCGGGAACGTCGAGGATGGCGAGAAGCTGCGCGATGCCGAGGCCGGGGTAGGCCGCATCGACCTGGTTGGTGATGCCGATCTCCGAGGCCGGATCCGGCCAGGCGCGGGTCACGATCCGCGTTGCGAGTTCGTGCTCCGCCCCCGTGCCCGGATTGCGCAGCACGAAGACGAGCTGGCCGCGCTGATCGTCGTAGCGGCCGCGGGCTGCGAGCAGATCGCCCCCGTAGCCAGCCGTCTCGCCGGCCGCCACCTCGCCGGCGAGCGCGATCCCCACGCTCGAGCCGGCCTGCACGGAGAGCGGCAACGGCCGCGCGCCGCAGCCGAGCAGCATCGCAGCTGCGGCGAGCCAAGAGAGACCAAGAGAGGAAGAGCGCATCGGCATCGGAGTCTCCTCGTGGGAGAAGACGGGATGCCAGACGAGAGAGCAGGAAGCGTGCCAGCGCTCGGGCTCACGGGAGCAAGCGCGCCAAGGCGATGTTGACGCGCATTCACGCGTAGCGCTCCCGCGGCGGTACACGGCAGGCCTTCCCTGCGATCAGCCTCCGGCGGTGGGCTCGATGTCGACCCCTCTGGTGTCGGATGCGGTCGCGTCGTCGATGCGGATCATGTGCTCCACTGCATCCGGCCGGCAGCCAGCTCGCCCGCAGAAGACGCCCTCCAGCACCTCGCTCGCAAGACGCGTCGCACGCACGCGATGCCCGTTCTGCGCGACCGAGACGACTGCGATCGCGATCTTCGGGTCGTCGGCCGGCGCCACGCCCGCGAACCACTCATAAAGGCCTTCGGGATCGCTGCCGCGCAGGGTTCCGGTCTTACCGGAGACCTGGACGGGTCCGAGCATGGGCGTTCCGCCCTCGCTCTGGAAGCCGCGTCGCGCCGTTCCGCTCACGGTGGTTTCGATCATCATGGTGCGCAGCTCCGCCGCAAGGGAGGGCGTCAGCACCTGCTTCGCCGGACGCCGCGGTGGGATCTGCAGCAGTCGGCCGCTCGCATCGGTCACGCGCTCGATCCAGTAGGGCTCGCGCTGCATGCCGTCGGCGAGGGTCATGGCCATGCGCGCCGCATGCATCGGCGTGATCCAGCAGCCGTAGAGGCCGCAACCGAGCTTCCCGAGGTCGTAGCGGTCGCTGCCCGCGTCGACGGCGCCGGCCGAGTGCCCGGGCGCTGGCTCCTGCAGGAAGCCAAAGCGGCGGATGGCGTCGACCATGTTCTGCGTGCCGAGGGAGTGGACAGCGAGCTGCGCGAAACATTGATTGTTGGAGTGGGCGAGCGCCCCCTCGAGATTCGTGATGCTGCCTTTTGCCGGCGGATCTACGCGCTGCGGCGGGAGCCAGTGGGGATTGCCCTGGTAGCGGCATGGGCCCTCGGCCACGTTGCGCGCGTAATGCAGCGCTGCAGCGGCCGTCACGACCTTGATCAGCGACGCGGCCGGATAGATCCGCGTCGGCGAAAATCGCTGCGCGTCGCTCGAGGCGTAGGCCAGCACGCGACCGGTAGACACCTCGAGTACGACGACGTTGGCGAGCCGCGCGTCGAGCCGGTCCATCACCTCGAAGACCTGCCGCGTAAGCCCGGGATCGAGCGTGTACTCGACCTGCAGCGGGCCCTCGAGATCCGGCGCGCTCAAAGGCACGGGGATCTGCGCGACGAGGCGACCGCCTCCTCCCAGCGCCGCCGCCCGAACGACCCGCGTATTCTGGAGGATGTCCCGCGTGACGGGCGGTGCGTCGAGGATCTCTGTGGGAACGGCAGGGCCAGACACGTGCTGGCCTGCTAACGAGACGCCCTCGTCCGCCGACTGGGAAATACCGGGGGCTAATCCCAGCAGTGCGATGAGGGCAAGCGCTGCGAGCGCTCGGCCGAGAGCCTTCCTCGATCCCGCTGCGCACCAGGCGCGGCGTCGCTGATCCCCCGCTTGCATGCGCTTGCGAAGCTCCTCTTCCGGGTCTGGGTTTCCGCGGCGGGGGGAAGCCGCGGCCCGGCCCGGTATTCCGACTCTCCCATCGGCTCGCAACGGCCTGGCCTAGAGAGCCACGACCTCGGTGACCTCGGGAATCGCCTCCCGCAGGCGGGCCTCGATGCCCAGCTTGAGGGTCGCCCGCGAGCTGGGGCAGCCGCTGCAGGATCCCTGCATGTAGAGCTCGACCCGCCCCTCGTGATAGCCGGCGAAGACCACGTCGCCGCCGTCCATGGCTACCGCCGGCCGGATCTCTTCGTCGAGCACGCGCTTGATGCGGTCCTCGATCTCGCCGGTGGCCGCCTCGGGCCTTGCCTCGAAGGACACTCCCAGGGTGGGCTGTTTCGACTCGACGTGGGCCTTCACGGCCTCCACGACCGATTGTGCGATGTCCGTCCACTCGACGTCATCACCCTTGGTGACGGTGATGAAGCTGGAAGCGACGAAGACGCCCTTCACACCCGCGACGGCGAAAAGCCGCGTCGCGAGCGGAGAGACCTCTTCGCCGGGCGAGGCGTCGAAGAAGGCATTGGCCGTCCCCGCCACCAGGGGAGAGCTCAGAACCCATTTGATGCTGTTCGGATTGGGAGTGCGCTCCGCGTGCATGCGGAAGCCGGGATCGAGTGCCATTGGGATCACCTCCGCTCCCCGGGAAAGTAGACGCTCCGGCTGCCGACGCCAACGCCCGCGAGGTGCGGCGCGGGGTTACGCCCCTTTCCGGGAGACCTCCGGGCCGAAGAGCAACGCCTCGACGTCGGCCGGGCCGCAGACGAGGTAGCCACGAGCGTGCGCCCGGGCCTGCTCGCGGGGGCCGTTGTAGCCCCAGGCCGCGAGCGCGCAGCGTACACCGAGTGGTGACACCGCATCGAGATGGCTGACCTTGTCGTCCACGAAGCTGAGCTCCGGAAACGGGAGGCCGAGGCGATCCCGGAGGGCAAGCAGATGCTCCCGCTTGCTGTGGCCCGTCTCCTTGTCGAGCACGAGCTCTTCGGGAAAGAGGTCGGCTACTCCCCAGTCGACCAGCAACGTGCGCACGGAGCGGCGGTCCTTGGCGGTAGCCACGGCGAGTCGCACCCTTCCAACGTGGCGGCGGAGTACGGCGAGAAAGAAGGCATAGGGGGGAGTCAGCGCGCGCCAGCCAGCAGGATCGGCCTCGGCAAAGGCCGCACGCTGTTCGTAGAAGCGGCGGTGGAAGGCCTCGAGCCAACCGGTGGGCCGTGCGTCGCGGAAGGCGTCATAGGCCTTCTGATCCGGCAGGGCGAAGCCGGCATCGAGGGCGGCCAGAGCGACACCGAAGTCTTCCGCCCGGTTGCCGAGCGGCATCAGCTCGAGAAAGCCGCGGTAGAGAGCCTTCTGCTCCAAGCGGCGAAGATTGGCGCTCGGGAAGAAGTCGCCGAAGGTACGCAGCGCCACCTCGAAGCACTCGGGCGCGCTGTCGGCGAGGACGCCGTCGAAGTCGAGGACGAGTGCCTGCACGAGTGGATCTGTAGCAGGCCGCCAGGATCGACGGGCCAAGGCCGGTGTCGGGTAGACTGCGCGCCATGACGTGGAAGCCCGAGCTCGACGAGCTGCGACACCGTGGCGAGCTGGCGCGCCGCATGGGCGGCGAGGAACGCGTGGCGCGTGCCCGCGCCGCAGGGCGTCTTCCGGTACGCGAACGCCTCGAGAAGCTGCTCGATCCCGGCTCGTTTCACGAGACCGGTCTGCTGGCGGGGCGCGGCGAGTACGACGCCGAGGGCCGGCTCACGGCCTTCACGCCCTCGAACTTCGTCTGCGGCCAGGGGCGCATCGACGGCCGCCGCATCGTGGTCGGCGCCGACGACTTCACGGTGCGCGGCGGCGCCGCCGACGGCGCCGTTGGCAACAAGATGGGCTGGGCCGAGAAGGCGGCGCGCGACCTGCGGCTCCCGCTGGTGCGACTGGTGGACGGCACCGGCGGCGGCGGGAGCGTCAAGCAGCAGACCACGTTGCGGCGCTCCTACGTGCCGTGGATCCCCGACTGGGACGTCTCGGTCGAAATTCTTTCGATGCTACCGGTCGTGGCGGCGGCGCTCGGCCCGGTAGCGGGCCTCGGCGCCGCGCGCGTCGCGGCCGCCCACTTCTCGGTGATGGTGCGCGGGACGAGCCAGGTCTTCGTGGCCGGCCCGCCCGTGGTGCGGCGCGCCCTCGGCAAGGAGATCGACAAGGAGAGCCTCGGCGGCGCGGAGCTCCATGCCCGCGGCAGCGGTGTCGTGGACAACGAGGCCGCCAGCGAGGAGGAGGCCTTCGCCCAGATCCGCCGCTTCCTCTCGTACCTCGCAAGCAGCGTCTGGGAGCTGCCACCGCGTGTCGATTGCGGCGACGATCCGCAGCGGTGCGAGGAAGCGCTGCTCGAGATCGTGCCGCGCGAGCGGCGCAAGACCTACGACGTACGCAAGCTCCTCGCGCTGGTCCTCGACAGGGGATCGATCTTCGAGATGGGACGCTATTTCGGTCGCCCACTGCTGACGGCGCTCGCTCGCCTCGACGGCATCCCCGTCGGCGTCCTGGCCAACGACCCGCGTCAGCTCGCGGGCTCACTCGACGCCGCCGCCTCGCAGAAGCTGGTTCGCTTCGTCGACTTCTGTGACACGTTCCACCTGCCCATCGTAAACTTCGTCGACAACCCCGGCTTCTTGATCGGCGCCGAGGCCGAGCGCCGCGGCACCGTGCGCGAGGGCGTGCGCGCCCTGCTCGCGGTCTATCAGGCGCGCGTGCCCTGGGTCTCGGTGCTGGTGCGCCGCGTCTTCGGCGTGGCCGGCGCCGGCCACGGCCCGCACCATCGCCTCAACCTTCGCTACGCCTGGCCCTCGGGTGAGTGGGGCTCGCTCCCGATCGAGGGAGGCGTCGAGGCCGCGTATCGGCGCCAGCTCGATGCATCGGACGATCCCGAGGCGCTGCGCGCGAAGCTTGAGGCCGAGCTGTCCTCCCTGCGCTCGCCGTTCCTCACGGCCGAGGCTTTCGGCGTAGAGGACATCATCGACCCGCGGCAGACGCGGCCGCTGCTGGTCGAGTGGGCGCGGCGGGCATACGAGATCGTCGGGATGCAGCTCGGGCCGAAGGCGCGAGGGCTGCGGCCCTAGAGGCCACGCTCGCAGGAGCGGCTGCACGCGCGGGTCTGTTCGCCCGCTATGCTGCGGCCCCGTGACGGCAAGGCCGGCCAATTTTTTGCGACGGCTCCTGCCGTGGGC